>DKSD01000043.1 GCA_002473165.1 Succinatimonas sp. UBA7265 | reverse complement strand
TATCAAATGTTACACGATACTAGGAAATGTGCAAAAAACGCCAGTTAAAAAACTTGAAAAGGTGCATCCTATTGATTTGTTTTTAAATAATTTATATAAAATTACGATTTATTGTCTGTTGTTTGAAAAACAAAAATATTCTTAATGCTAATTGCTGCTGAATTTAAAAAAAAACGCCTGCATTTCAAGGTGCAGGCGTATTGGATCCTCTTAATCAGTTTGCATCTGGTCTGATCCAGGCAGGCAGCTGTTTTTCGTAAGCTGCGATCTCGCCTTCATGCTGTAAGGTCAGCGAAATGGCATCCAGCCCTTCGAGCAGGCAATGGCGCCTGAATTCGTCGAGTGTGAACGTGAATTTCAGATCCGCGCACTCAACAGTCATGTCAACAAGCGAGATCCGGATCTTCGTGCCGGGCCTGGCGGTCAGCTCTTTGAAGAGCTGATCGACCTCATCCTCTTTAAGCCGCAGCGGCAAAAGCCCGTTGCTTAAGGAGTTGTTGTTGAAGATCGAGGCAAAAGACGGGGAGATCACGGCGCGGAAACCGTAATCCATGAGCGCCCAGGGCGCGTGCTCGCGCGAGGAGCCGTTGCCGAAATTGTCGCGGGCCACGAGGATCGTGGCTCCCTGATATTCAGGCTTGTTCAGGTTGAACTGCAAATTGGGCTGCGTCTCGGCGTCATCCAAATATCTCCAGTCATGAAAGAGGTGCTTGCCAAAGCCCTTTCTTGAGACCGCGAGCAGAAACTGCTTGGGGATGATCTGATCGGTGTCGATGTTGGCTGAATCAAGGGGCACAGCCACGCCCTCATGCACGGTAAATTTTTCCATGGCCTGCTCTCCTTATTTTAAAAACTCGCGGACGTCCGCAAGGCAGCCTTTGACGGCGCAGGCTGCGGCGGAAGCCGGGCTCATGAGGTGGGTGCGCGAGCCTTTGCCCTGGCGGCCCACGAAGTTGCGGTTTGAAGTCGAGGCCACGCGCATGCCCGCAGGGGCGCGGTCATCGTTCATGGCAAGGCACATGGAGCAGCCGGGCAGGCGCCATTCAAAGCCCGCGTCTTTGAAGATCTTATCCAGACCTTCGCGCTCGGCCTGCGCCTTGACCCATTGGGAGCCGGGCACGGCCAAGGCCAGTTTGATGTTCGGGGCGATGTGGCGGTTTTTGAGGATGGCCGCGGCGGCGCGGAAGTCCTCGATGCGGCCGTTGGTGCACGAGCCGATAAACACGTAATCCACCGGGATTCCGGCGATTTTCCGGTGCGGCCTGAGATCTATATAAGCCAAAGCGTCGGCGCAGGATTTGGCCTGCACCGGATCTTTAAAGTCCTCAGGGGCGGGCACGGTGCCGGTGATCGCGCACTCCTGTCCGGGGTTTGTGCCCCAGGTAAGCTGCGGCTCGATGGCCGAGGCGTCTATGGTGACCACCTTGTCATAATGCGCGTCCGGATCGGATTTTAAGGTCTTCCAGTAAGCGACGGCCTCGTCAAAGGCCTTGCCCTTGGGAGCGAGCATGCGGTCTTTTATGTAGGCAAAAGTCGTCTCGTCCGGGGCGATCATGCCCACGGTGGCGCCGAATTCTATGGCCATGTTCGACAGCGTCATGCGCCCGTCCATGGAGAGCGCCTCGACAGCGGGGCCGGCAAATTCCACGGCGTAGCCGGTGCCGCCTGCGGTCGTCAGCTTGCCGATGATCGCCAAAATCAGATCTTTGGCGCTGCAGCCTTCCTTGAGCTTGCCGTCGCACTGGATGCGCATGGTCTTGTATTTGGCCTGCTTTAAGGTCTGGGTGGCCATGACATGCTCGACCTCGGAGGTGCCGATGCCAAAGGCCAGGGCGCCGAAGGCGCCGTGGGTGGCGGTGTGCGAGTCGCCGCACACCAGCGTGACGCCTGGCAGGGTAAAGCCGGTCTGCGGCCCGACGATGTGGACGATGCCCTGGTTGGGATCGCCTAAGCCAAAGAGCTTCACGCCAAAGTCGGCGCAGTTCTTTTCCAAAGCCTCGATCTGGGTTTTGGCCATAGGCGAGCAGGCGTTTATGGACGCTTCCTTAGTGGAAATGTCGTGATCCATGGTCGCGAGCGTAAGCTCGGGGTGCCTTAATTTGCGCCCGGCCTGCCTTAAGCCTGAGAAGGCCTGAGGCGAGGTGACCTCATGGCACAGCTGCCTGTCGATAAACAGTGTGGGAAGCTCGCCTTCCTGCACGAAGACGACATGGCTGTCGTAGACTTTCTCGTAGAGTGTCTTGCCCATTTGTTGTTTTCTCCTGCCGGTTTATTCCGGCATGTTTATAAAGTGCGCCCGGGCCTTGGCGCCCGGGCTTAATGCAGTGTCAGCCTTTGACGGCCGCGGCGATCGCGTCGCCCATCTCTGAGGTTGAAAGCGCTTTGCCGCGCGAGGCGCCGCTGTCCATGAGATCGCCTGTAAGTTTGCCTGAGGCGAGCGTGGCGGCGACGGCGTTTTCTATGCACTGTGCCGCCTCGTTCTCCTTTAAGGAGTAGCGCAGCATCAGCGCGCCTGAGAGGATCTGCGCCACCGGGTTGGCGATGCCTTTGCCGGCGATGTCAGGAGCGCTGCCGCCTGCAGGCTCATAGAGGCCAAAACCGCCTTCGCCCAGCGAGGCTGAGGGCAGCATGCCCATGGAGCCGGTGATCTCGGCGCACTCATCTGAGAGAATGTCGCCGAACATGTTAGAGCACAGCAGCACGTCAAACTGCGAAGGATCTTTTACCAGCTGCATGGTGGCGTTGTCGATGTAGATGTGGTTTAACTCCACCTGCGGGTAGTTCTTTGCCATCTCGCTTACAACCTCGCGCCAGAGGATCGAGGAGGCGAGCACGTTCGACTTGTCAACGGATGTCACTTTTTTGCGGCGCAGCATCGCGGCCTCAAAGGCGATCTTGGCGATGCGCTCGATCTCATAGCGATGGTAGATTTCGGTGTCGTAGGCGACTTCCTCCGGGCCTGAGCCTTCGCGCCCTTTGGGCTTGCCAAAGTAGATGCCGCCGGTGAGCTCGCGCACGCACAAAAGATCAAAGCCCTTCATGGCGATGTCGGCGCGCAGCGGGGAGAGCGATCCCAGCCCCTGGTAGATGCGGGCGGGGCGGAAATTGCAGTAAAGTCCGAAATGTTTGCGCAAAGGCAGCAGGGCGCCGCGCTCCGGGCGCTTTTCAGGCGGCAGTTTGTCCCACTTGGGACCGCCCACCGAGCCAAAGAGGATGGCGTCGGAATCCTCACATACGCGCACCGTGCTCTCAGGCAGCGGCGTGCCCTCGGCGTCTATGGCGCAGCCGCCTGCGAGTTTGTCCGTGTATTTGAGCTCAAAGCCGAATTTCGCGGAGACAGCGTTTAAGACTTTTTTGGCCTCCGCCATCACCTCGGGGCCGATGCCGTCGCCTGCGAGCACTGCTATCTTGTATGACTTCATTTTCTGTCCTTGTAAGTTGAAGTTAAATTCTTTTCAGGTATGTTCCGCTATTACTGCTGAGTCTCTGCCGCTTCCTGATCGCCGCCGCGCTCCTCTTCGATGAGGCGGGTGCGGTAGGCGCTGTTGGAGGCTGAGATCAGAGCCAAAGCCGAGGCTTCTATGACATCGGTGGAGATGCCCGAGCCGTAGTAGTGGCGGCCGCCTGCGATCGCGTCGACATCCACCTGGCCCTGGGCGTCCATGCCTGAGCCCTTGGCAGTGATCGAGAACGAGTTGAGCTTGAGCTTTAAGCCTGTCAGGCGGTTGATGCAGTTGAAAACCGCGTCGACCGGGCCGTTGCCGGTGCCGGATTCCGTGCGGGTGCGCTTGCCGATCTTAAGGCGCACGGAGGCCGTCGGAATGACGTTCTTGCCGCCTGAGATCACCGAGAGGTTGTCGAGCTTGTACTGGTTCTCTTCATCTTCGTCCTGGGAAAAATACATCAAAGCCTCGAGATCGTAGTCGAAGACCTGGCCTTTGCGATCGGCAAGCTTTAAGAAGCGCTGGTAGATGTCATCGAGGCTGTACGTGCCTTCGCGGTAGCCCAGTTTCTCGAGCTCGGCCTTGATCATGTGGCGGCCGGAGCGCGCGGTCATGTGCAGCTTGTTCTCCTTAAAGCCCACGGACTCAGGGGTGAGGATCTCATATGTGGCTTTGTTCTTTAAGACACCGTCCTGGTGGATGCCCGAGGAGTGGGCGAAGGCGTTAGAGCCCACGATGGCCTTGTGCGAGGGCACAGGCTCGTTGCACACCGAGGCTACCATCTGCGAGGCGCGCGCGATGTTGCGGGCCTCGACGTTCGTCCACACGCCGCCCATGTACTGCTGCCTCAGCTTCATGGCCATGACGACTTCCTCAAGCGAGCAGTTGCCGGCACGCTCGCCCAGGCCGTTGACGCAGACCTCTATCTGTCTGGCGCCCTGCTGCACGGCGGTAAGCGAGTTGGCCGTCGCCATGCCCAGATCATTGTGGCAGTGCACGCTGATGCGCGCCTTGTCGATGTTCGGGACTTTGTCAAACAGCGTCTTGATGATCCCGCCGAACTCATAAGGCAGGGTGTAACCCACGGTGTCAGGGATGTTCACGGTGGTCGCGCCGGCCTTGATGGCGGTCTCCACGACGCGGCAGAGGTGATCTATGGGGGTGCGCCCGGCATCCTCGCAGGAGAACTCGACGTCGTCCGTGTAGTTGCGGGCGTAGCGCACGCAGTGGTCGCACATCTCGATGATTTGGTCAAAATTGCGGTGCAGCTTGTCCTTCATGTGGATGTTGGACGTGGCCACAAAGGTGTGGATGCGGTAGTGATCAAGCCCCTGCAGAGCCTCATGCACCGCGTCGATGTCTTTCTCGACCGTGCGCGAGAGCCCGCAGCACACGGCGTGCTTTAAGGCGTGGCCGATGTCGTGCACTGATTTGAGATCGCCTGGCGACGAGACGGGGAAGCCCGCCTCGATCACATCGACGCCGAGCTCATCGAGCATCATCGCCAGCTGCAGTTTCTGGGTCGGGGTAAGCGAGCGCATCAGCGCCTGCTCGCCGTCGCGCAGCGTCGTGTCAAATATCAGTACGTGGTTTTTCTCATCTGCCATTTTTTGCTTCCTTAAAGGCACAGGCCTTGAAAGTTTTAAAGCCGCGCCGGGGCATCCGCCCCGGCGTTTTGAGACATCATATCGCGGCGTTTTTGCAAAACAAGCAATTTTTGCAAAATGAGTTTATTTTTATATTCAATATTATGATTTTAAAATAAATATTTTTGCTAACTTTGCCTGAATATCAGCTTTAAAATAGGAGATTTTGTTTGCAAAAAAACCAGATTTTGCAAAAAAGAGGGGGGCCGTAAACCTTGGCCATATGCCTGAGGAGGGCGCCAGCCTTTGGGAGCGCAGACGGGCAAAGCCGCCTGCAGGAAAAATCAGGATGGCGCTCAGGCGTAATAGAGTCCGACTGCGAAGAACATGCCCGCGGCGATCATGAGCTTCTTGCGGAACGAGGCGTGATCGCGGATGTACTTGCGGTAGAACACGTAGGCGATCACGACACCGATGACGCTGCGCAGCGACTGGACGATGTTGCCGGCGACGACGCCGTCTAAGTTAAAGCAGGCGACAAAAAAGTACACCGAGAGCACCCACAGCGTGGCGACGCCGCCGGTGTGCCAGATGTCCGAGGGCGTGGTGCGCCATTTGCCGGCGATCCCGAAAGGAAAAAGGATCAGGCCGCAGAGCACGTATTCATAGGTAACGCCTGTGATGATCTGATCGGCCCGCCCGGCGTTATAGGTCGCGGCCAGGTGTTTCATGAACTGCACCATGGAGAGATCGCTTAAGCAGTAGCAGAGCACGGTGCCGGCCACGAGCAGCATGGGTTTAAGGCTGATGCGCCCGGCCAGCGACGAGAAATACCAGCCCAGCGACACGATGAGCACGACGGCGGCTGTCTGGAAGGCGTTAAAGCTCTGGCCTAAGACAAAGACCGAAATCAGCGCCAAAACCGGGATCTTTAAGGTAAGCAGCGGGGAGACGAGCGAGGAGTCCGAGGCGGCGATGGCCGCGTTGCACAGGTACTGAGCGAGCAGGTAGGGGAAGATCACCGCCGCTATCCACATAAAAACCCCGGCATCGGCATAGCGCCAGGACTTGTTTATGAGGAAAGGGGCGATGCTCAGCAAAAACATGAAGCCGTGGCAGGCGATGAGCAGGTGTATGCCCCTAAGGCCGTGCTTTTCCTGGCAGGATTTCGTCAGTGCGTAGTTAAGCGCCTGGCACAAAGCTCCCAAAAGGCCGAATGCCAGGCCCCACAGCTTAGGATCACTCATGGGATGAGAGTTTGTTCCCGACGTTCTCAGGCGACCAGTAAGAGCCGCATTCGGCGAGCACGTGGCGGCGCAGCACGTTTATAAAGGCATCGGCGTCGCCTGCGGCTATGGCCTTGGCCATGAGCTCGTGCTCCTCGGCCGAGCGCTGCAGGTGCACCTTGCTCGTGCCCAGCACATTGCGCACGGTGTCCATCATCGCGGAGATCAGGGAGTAGGAATCTGTAAAAAACTGGTTGCGGCAGTGTGAGACCGTCAGGGCATGGAAGCGTGAGTCCAGGCGCAGGTATTCTGAGATGGCGCCCTGACTTAAAGCTTCATGCATGGAAGCGATCACCGCTTCGATTTCCTCCGAAAGCGCCTGGCCGTCGCGTTTTAAAGACAGCTTTAAGGCCTCGGATTCTATGAGGAAGCGAAAGTGCAGCAGATCGTCTAATTCCGCCTGACTTAGCGAGAACACAAAAGTGCCGCTTTTAGGTTTGCGCTCGACGAGGCGCTCGGCCTGCAGGCGCTTTAAGGCATCCCGGATGGGCGCTTTGTTCGCCCTTAAGGTGTTTTCGAGCACCCCCTCGGAGATTTTTGAGCCCATGGGGAAAAAACCGGTGAGGATCAGATCTTTGATCTGCTTGTACACCACGTCGCGCTTGAGATCTGCGGTCGCCATTTTTACTCTTTTTAGTAGATGCGTGTAAAAATAAGTCTGTCCTGCCTGGGAGGATAAGCGGATTGTAGCCGCTTTTGCCCCTTTTGGGGTGTGACAGTTCAGGCAAAGCCGCATTTTACCGCAACGCGGCTTTAAAGACGCAGCATTTGTCTTTGCAGTTCAGGCTTTTCCTTGGTGCAAACTCAGTGTGGCGCTATAATGAACAGGATGCGGCCGCCGCAGGCGGTTTACTGTGATGAAAGGCAGGGCGATATGAGCTGGTTTGAAAACTTTAACATTCTGCACAAGAGCACCACGACCGAGAAGCATGAGATCCCCGAAGGCGTGTGGACTAAATGCGATGCCTGCGGCCAGGTGCTTTACCGTGCAGAGCTGGAGCGCAACCTCTTTGTGTGTCCCAAGTGCGGCCACCACATGCGCATCCGCGCCCGCGCCCGCCTCGATTCGTTCCTCGATCCCGAGGGGCGCACGGAGCTGGGCGCCGCCCTTGAGCCCAATGATCCGCTGAAATTCCGTGATCTCAAGCGCTATACCGATCGCATCAAGGCCGCGCAGAAGAAAACGGGCGAGAAAGACGCGCTCGTGGTGATGAAAGGCACGTTAAAGGGGCTGCCGGTTGTCGCCGCCGCTTTCGATTTTGATTTCATGGGCGGCTCCATGGGCTCGGTGGTAGGGGCGCGCTTCTGCGCCGGCGTCAGCGAGTGCCTCAAAGACCGCCGCGCCATGATCTGCTTTTCCGCCTCAGGCGGCGCCCGCATGCAGGAGTCGCTGTTCTCGCTCATGCAGATGGCCAAGACCTCGGCTGCGCTCTCGCGCCTGTCCAAGGCCTCGCTGCCTTTTATCAGCGTGCTCACGAACCCGACGATGGGCGGCGTGTCGGCCTCGCTGGCCATGCTGGGCGATATCAATATCGCCGAGCCCGGCGCGCTCATCGGCTTTGCCGGCCCGCGTGTCATAGAGCAGACTGTGCATGAGACGCTCCCCGAGGGGTTCCAGCACGCCGAGTTCCTCAAGGAAAAGGGCGCTATCGACATGATCGTGCCGCGCAAGGATCTGCGCGATGAAGTCGCGCGTCTCACAGCGCTGATGATGCTGCTTCCCAACCCGGACACCGCCGTGGCCGAGGTCAGGCAGGTTAGGGATCAAAACCGCCGCGAGAAGACGGAGCACCGCGCCAAAAGCGGCACAAAAAAGGCCGTCAGGATCTGATGCCTAAAACTTTATCCCCCGCAAAGCCAGGCTCACTCAAAGCCTGGCTTGATTATCTTGCCTCCTTAAACCCTGAACACATGGAGCTCGGGCTGTCGCGGGTGCGCGAAGTGTTCTCGCGCTTAAAGCTTGACGCTTTAAAGCAGCTCCCAATCGTCGAGGTAGCGGGCACGAACGGCAAGGGTTCGACAGCCGCGCTGACTGCCGGGGCGCTGGAGCGCTCAGGTGTGCCCGCCGGCCTCTATACCTCCCCGCATCTGCACCGCTTTAACGAGCGCATCGTCGCAGGCGGCAGGGAAATCTCAGACGAAGATCTGTGTCAGGCGCTCTCGGAAGTCTGGGATGCTGTCCGCGCAGGGGAGTTTGTGCCGCTTACCTATTTCGAGTACACGACATTGGCTGCGTTTGTGTGCTTCGCGCGCGCCGGGGTGCAGGCGCTCGTCCTGGAGATCGGGCTGGGCGGCAGGCTGGATGCGGTCAACATCCTCGATGCCGACATCGCCTGCATCGCTTCAGTAGGGCTTGATCACGTAAAGATCTTAGGAAACACGCTCGCTCAGATAGCCTCGGAAAAGGCCGGGATCATCAAAAAAGGCGCTATGGTTGTATCAGGCCTGCTCCCGCCTGAGGCGCGGGAAGTCGTCGAGGCCAAAGCCCGCGAGGGGGGGGCGAAGCTGTTTGCCAGCGGCCGCGATTTTGCAGCCTGCGCAACTCCAAACGCCCTTGAGTACGAGGATGGCGGCAAAACGCGGCTTTACCCCCTGCCCAAAGTTCCACTGGAGTGCGCGCCGCTTGCCCTTAAGATCCTCGGCCTTCTGGGGCAGGGCGTGTCCGGCAAGCGCCCGCTTGCGATCACCCCTGAGGCAGTGGATGGCGCTCTCTCTGAGGTCTGTCTGCCTGGGCGCATGCAGCTGGTGCACCAAAAACCTGACATTTACTATGACGTGGCCCACAACGTGCCGGCGGCCGCGCACTTAAAACAGGCGCTGCTGCGGCATCAGGTAAAAGGCCGCCGCTATGCCGTCATGGGCATGCTGCGCGACAAGGATGTCGAGGGCGTGCTGCGCACCCTCGCCCCGGTTTTTGACGGATTTTTTGCGGCCAGCCTGCACACCGGGCGCGGCGAGAGCGCGCAGCGGCTTGAGGCCGCGCTGCGCTCGCTGGAACGGCCGCCTGCTTTGGTAAAATCTTTTGAGCAGGTCTCAGAGGCGTATGCGGCGTGCCTGCGGCAGTGCGGCCCGGATGACGAGATCGTGGTCTGCGGCTCGTTTGTCACCGTGACCGAGGCCTCTGACTTTGAGAAACAGGCGTTCTCACAACTGGAGTAAACATGGCATTTGGCAAAAAACTGCGCAACCGGATCATCGGGCTTTTGGTGATCGTCTCGCTCGTGATGATCCTGCTGCCGATGATGATGAAACCCGAGGACACCTACAGGAAGTCCGACAGCTCCATAGCCGTGGATCAAAACGGCGCCCTGACAGATGGCAGCGGGCGCATGGCCGGCGGCGGGCAGGATTACAGCGATCTGCTGGCGCCCGTTGAGGATGTCGCAGTCGATCCGCAGGAAGTGGCGCGGAACAACGCGCAGTCAGGCGCGCGCCCGGGCCCGGATGAGGGCAGCCCTTTTGCCGCAGAGCGTGATCGCGCCATCCCCTCTGATCCGCAGGCGCAGGTCGAGCAGTTAAAGAGCGCGCAGCAGACGCCGGTGCAAAACACCGCTTCCCAAAACCAGAGCGCGGTGCAGGGAAACAGCGAAACGCTCACCAGCAGCCGCAAGCCCCAGCCCCAGGCGCAGCCAAAGCCCCAGGCCAAACCTGAAAAACGCGACAGCAAAGAGACGCTCGTTTCCTCAAGGCAGCCTAAGCCCCAGAGCCAGGCCGTATCCGGCAAGGGCGGCTATGCCGTGCAGGTCGGCGTGTTCTCGCAGCAGGCCAACGCCGACAAGGTGATCGCCAAACTGCGCGCCGCGGGCATCTCCTGCCGCAGCGTGATCATGGAACTGTCCGGGCGCAAGGCGGTCAAAGTGCTTGCCGGCAGCGCCTCCTCGCGCGAGGCCGCGGCCTCCATCGCCGCGCGCGTGCAGCAGATCACCGGCACCAAAGCCAATGTCGTGGAACTTTAAGGAGCTGTAAATGGCAAACATATCTGAGATCGCCGCCTACTGCGATCGCCTGTTAAACTGCGGCGCGTTCCATGATGTCTCGTTAAACGGCCTGCAGGTGGCAGGCGGCCTTTCAGAGAGGTTTGGCGCGGCGGTCACTGCTTCGCTTGATGCCATCAGGAGCGCTGAGGAGTGCGGCTGCAAGCTGTTGCTCGTGCACCACGGGATCATCTGGAAAGGCAGCCAGAGTCCGTACGCGGGGCCGGCAAAAGCGCGGCTTAAGGCTTTGTTTGACGCTGACATCACGCTTTTGGCCTATCACCTGCCTTTGGACGCGCAGCGCGATTTTGGCAACAACGCCTCGCTGCTGCGCGCCGTCGGCGCCTCAGGCTGCGATTACCTCACCCCGGGCGATCCTGCCTCAGTAGGCATGCGCGGCGTTTTGGAGATCCCCTCGAAAGTCTCGGAGCTGGCCGCGCTTTTGTCAGCCTACCTTGATTGCAAGGCGCGCTACACCATAGATTCGACGGTCTCGAAGATCGCCGTGTGCTCAGGCAGCGGCTCGTTCATGCTTGAGGATCCAGCATTTTCCGACGAGCTTTTGATCACCGGCGAGATGAGCGAGCAGGCCTGGCACCTGGCAGCTGAAATGCGCATTCCGGTGATCGTGCTCGGCCACGATCCCTCAGAGCAGCTGGGGATCTGGAACCTTGCCGGAAAGGTGGAGGAGCAGTTCTCCATAGAGCGGGTTCCGCTGTTCTCCGATCCTGAGGGCGAGGCGTCCGAGGCGGACTGCCGCGGCCAGGGGCAGGGCAGTTTTATCACTTTGCAGTAACATGGCTGAGTTTAACGACGGCCTGAGCCCTGAGGCCAAAATGGTCAGGGACGCGCTCATCGCCCGCGGCCTGGAAAACCCGCGCGAGAGCAACGGCCTGAGCGCCGATGAAAAAAAACGGATCATCGCCGAGAGCATGCGCTCGATCATGCACGCGCTGGGGCTGGATTTGAGCGATGACAGCCTCTCTGAGACCCCGGAGCGGGTGGCGCGGATGTACGTCGATGAGATCTTCTCCGGCCTTGATTACCGCAACTTCCCCAAAGTCTCGGTCTTTGACAACAAGATGCACTTTGACGAGATGGTCAAGATCGCGAACATCACGCTCACCTCGACCTGTGAGCATCATTTTGTCGTGATGGACGGGCGCGCCAAGGTCGCCTACATGCCCGCCGACAAGATCATCGGCCTCTCGAAGATCAACCGCATCGTGCAGTTCTTCGGGCGCCGCCCCCAGGTGCAGGAGCGCATGACGCAGCAGATCCTGGTGGCGCTGCAGACGCTGTTGCACACGAAAAACGTGGCCGTCACCATCACCGCGACGCATTACTGCGTAAAATCCCGGGGCGTCAGGGATCAGACCTCGGACACCACCACGACCGCGCTGGGCGGTTATTTCAAAACGAATTCACTGTCGCGTCATGAATTTCTGACGGACTAGGAGCAAAGGCAAATGGAACGCAAAGAGGATTACATCGTTTCGCTGGTCGTCCCGTGCTACAACGAGCATGAGACCGTGGAGCCTTTTATGAAGGCCGTGGATGAGGCTTTGGAGGAGATCCGGGATCACATAGAGATTGTCTTCGTGGATGACGGGTCCAAAGACAGCACTGTGGAGCTCGTGCATAAACTGCAGCAGGATGATCCGCGCATCAGCCTCATCAGGCTGTCGCGCAATTTCGGCAAAGAGGCCGCGATGTCGGCCGCGCTCGATCTCGTAAAAGGCGATGCCATGGTGATGATGGACGCCGATCTGCAGGATCCGCCGGAACTGGTGCTCGAGTTTGTGCGCATCTGGCGTGACGAGGGCATAGACAATGTTTACGGTGTGCGCACCGATCGCTCCAAGGACACCGAGGCCAAGCGCCTGACCTCAGGCTGGTTCTACAAGATCTTCAACCGGCTGTCCAGCCGGGTCAAAATCCCGGAGAACGTCGGCGATTTCCGGCTCATCGACCGCAAGATCATCGATACGCTGCGCAGCCTGCCTGAGCGCAACCGCTTTATGAAAGGCCTGTTCGCCTGGCCTGGCTTTACCTCCAAAGGTGTAGGCTACAAACGCCCTGAGCGCGTGGCCGGACAGACGAAGTGGAACTACTGGAAGCTGTGGAACTTCGCTCTCGATGGCATCTCAGGCTTCTCCTCGCTGCCGCTGCGCGTTTGGTCTTACGTAGGCGGCGTGATCGGCCTGTTCGCCATCCTTTACATGCTGTTCATTATCATCAAGACGATCATCTTCGGCATCGACGCCCCGGGCTATGCTTCAACCATGACCGCGATTTTGTTCTTAGGCTCGGTGCAGCTCATCTCCATCGGCGTTTTGGGCGAGTATCTGGGGCGCCTTGGCGAGGAGGTCAAAGGCCGCCCGGTGTATGTAGTCTCGTCCGTCGACGGTCCGCTCTCCGGCAAGCTTGAGGCAGGCAGGAGCGTCACGCAGGTCGGCGTTACTTATAACGAGCCCGACATCACGGTAAAACCTGATCAGGAAAAACGCGCCGCGGCGGAGAAAGCTCCGGCGGCGGAAAAGCCAGCCAAAAAGACCCGCGCCAAGGCTAAAGCGCCGGAGCGCATCTGATGGCCGATCTCGCTGCTCTGCGCCATAAGATCATTCACGGCTCCGGGATCTGGGAGATCGTGCGCTTTGGCATCGTCGGCGGCCTGGCCACAGCCGTGGATCTGTGCGTAACGCTCGCGCTGGTGCTCGGCTTTGATCTGGGGCGGCATGAGAACATCGTCACGAGCGCCGCCTTTTCCACTGCCTTTGTTGTCTCCTATTTCGGGCATCGTTTCTTCACGTTCCAAAAAGACGGCAGCGCCGCGGCTTTCCTGCTGGTGGCGCTGGGGACGCTGGGGCTGCGCAATCTGATGGTGTGGGGCATGGTGCAGGCGGGCATGCGCGGCCTGCCGCCGCTTATTATCGCCATGGCCGCCGTCACGGTGATCACCTACGTTGTCTCGAAGTTTGAAGTCTTCAAAGGCAAGTCAAACAGCAAAACGCACAGCTGAGGTAACAGATGCGCATTGCCCTGGGCATAGAGTATGAGGGCCGCGGCTACGCGGGGTTTCAGCGCCAGAACGATCATAAGAGCGTGCAGGGCGAGCTCGAGCAGGCTTTAAGCCAGATCGCCGCCGAAAAAGTCGAACTGTGCTGCGCCGGGCGCACCGACGCCGGCGTCAGCGCCACCGGGCAGGTCGTGCACTTTGATGTAACGCATGAGCGCTCTGACAAGAGCTGGGTGCTGGGCACGAACACGAAGCTGCCGCCTGACATCGCCGTGACCTGGGCAAAGCATGTGCCCGATTCCTTTCACGCGCGTTTTTCAGCGCGCGCCCGCCGCTACCGCTACATCCTGCAAAACACGCTAAACCGCCCCGGGGTGCTCTCCAAGGGCGTGTCCGTGTATCACGGCGCCTATGACGCCGCTGCCATGCAGCAGGCGGCGCAGCTGCTTTTAGGCGAGCATGATTTCAGCTCTTTTTGCGGAGCCGATGATGAAAGCCGCTCGAAAAACCGTTGCGTGCATTATCTCGACGTAAGCCGCCACGGCGCTTTTATCGTCTTTGACATCGCTGCCAACGCCTTTTTAAACCACATGGTGCGCAACATCGTCGGATCGTTGCTGATGGTGGGGAACGGCAGCCGCGATGCAACATGGTTCGGCGAAGTTTTTGCAAAGCATGACCGCAACGCCGCAGGTCCGACAGCCAAACCAGGCGGACTGTACCTGGTTGATGTCACTTATTCTTCCGAATTCGCACTGCCGCGCCGGGAGTGCCTCGGGCCTCTGTGGCTTGAGTGATCACTGCGCAATTGTGATCCCCTGCGCTTAAGATCATTGATGCGTCAGGGCGTTGAACCTATAATTTCAAAGAGACGATCCTGTGGCGCTGTTGTTTTGCGCGGCGCCCAAGGCGCGATCCTGCACATCCTGCACAATAATAAGCATCGGGGAAGATGCAATGCTTAACTTGCCAAACGTGCTCACGCTGATCAGGCTGGCCCTGATCCCGGTCTTCGTGATCCTTTTCTACTGGCCTACGGAGCAGTCCAACCTGCTTGCCGCCATCGTCTTCATCATCGCGGCCATGACTGATCTGTTAGACGGTTTTCTGGCCCGCAAGCTTCACAAGACCACGAAATTCGGAGCCTTTCTCGACCCCGTGGCTGACAAGATCATGGTATGCGTGGCTTTGGTGCTGGTAGTTGAGTACTACTCGGTGCACGTGAGTCTGTTCTTCCCGCACATCAATCTCTTTGTGACGATCCCGGCGATGATCATCGTTGCCCGCGAGATCACGGTATCGGCCTTGCGCGAGTGGATGGCGGAACTGGGCAAACGCGCGCTGGTGGCGGTAAGCTGGGTCGGCAAATGGAAGACGACCATTCAGCTCGTTTCGATCGCTCTGCTCATCTGGAGATACAACGAGGCGGTGATTTACGGGGCTTTAGCGATGCTCGCTGTGGCCACGGTGCTGACGATCTGGTCTATGGCGATGTATCTTAAGGTGGGGTTTGAAAACATGCGCGAAACCCGGAATGAAGCCAAAAACGAGACCGAAAGGCTTAGTGTTTCCTCAGGGCCTGCCAAAAAAGACTGAATATTTTTTGTTTGAAAGCAGATTGGAAAGAAATTATAATCAGAGCTGACGCGAGTGAAGCCTCGCAGCTCCACCCGCGTTGATGCCTCATTTAGAATACCGGATTGCACCAGCAAATCAAAATGATCAGCATCACAATGAGAATGGCTTTTCTCATTGCAACCTCCTTTGCAGGAGTGAATGCCAAGTCCGGGGTACGGTGGTCTGACCGGTTCCCCGGACAACCACTGTCTCTCCTGAGACATCATTTGTATTCTAAAAGATTTATCTGTATAACAGAAAGTTCAGTTCTGCTACTTTCTTGATCGCGCGTCAAGCTGCAAAAGATGGCTTTAGCCGGGATCTTTTTTTAAATGCCGCCATCACAGCATGCCTAAAGCGCAGCACAGGCACTCAAGGGCTTCTTTTGGCTGCTCGCAGCGCTCCATGGCCTGCTTTACGCTCAGCACCTTGGGCGTCTTCTTCGTCTCCCACAGCCAGAAGCGCCAGTGCTCGACCATCGCCAGCGCCGTCTTGTTAAGCGCGCTGCGGTTGGCGATGTACGCCGGATCATTGGCCTGCATGCGATCCTGGCTGAAACGCATGTCCAGAAGCCAGTGAAGGCGGTTCTCGATGCTCCAGTGCTCGCGGACAGTCTGCGCGATCTTCTCCAGGTTCTCCCTGACAGGAGCCATGGAGGTTATGTACCAGGCAACCTCCGAACCTGCCTTTCCCGTGGATTTCTCCGTCCTGTCCCTGATGATCCTGATGATGCTGCCTTCTTTCAGCCCTTCCCAGCGCTCCAGAATGTCAGGCGAGAACAGCGAGGCCTTAAGCACCGAAGTCTGACGTGTCTCTATCCTGCCGTGATCAAGCTCCGTCACGGGATCAAGCGACAGGGCTTTCGCATCGTGCATCGCAAACAGCGACACCGCTTCGTCGGCCATGCGGTCCTGGTTGCCTTTGAGCGCCAGCAGGTAATGGGCGCCTTTGCCAATGACATCCCCGGCAAAGCCCGCCTGGCAGCTCATGGCGTCGGCCGTGACCGTGGCGCCCCTGACGTCCAGATCTTTGAGGATCTGCGGGCCGGCGGTGATCTCGTTGGTCTTTTTGTCTATGACTTTCTGGCCGACGCAGACGCGCCCAGCGGCGTCGTAAAAGTTCATGATCATGTACGCCGAGCCTTCGGCGCCTTCAGATCCGCTGCTGCGGCTGGCTCTTACGGCCTGGCTGTCGGCTGCAACCACCCTTCCCTCAAGCCTTGAGGCCAGGCCTGCGGTGAGCCTTGAGCACAGATCAGCAAACTTTGCGGGCTCGGCAAGCATCATCGCCTTTCTTACGGTGTCACGGGACACGGGCCTGTCTGACAGAAGCTCAGGGCAGTACACGGAGAAGAGCTCCTCCCTGAGCCTGCCGTTCAGGGCGTCGCTTACCGAAGCGGCGTCGCTCCTGCCGCTGAGAGCCCTGAGCAGCGCCCCCAGCAGCAGCGGCTCCAGGCGGTGCGTCACCTTTCCCTGCTGCCTGGAGTCGGCGCGGGACTCCTTTGCGGCCTTTGAGGCGGCTTCCGCCGCCCCTTTGAACAGCTCTTCAGTGCGGGCGTCCTTTTGAGCGAGCCTGTCCTTAAGCTCGTCCCTCTCCTTTGAGAGCAGCCAGGTTGGCGAGGGGACAAAAGTTCCGTCGCTTCTTATGGTGCCGTAGGTGATCCTGCTCTGGCGTTTCTTCCCGGTCTTCGGATCTTCCTTCTGGAAGCTCCGGTACACCTGGTAATAGCCGTAGTGATTGTTGAAGTTAAGGCAGGCCCCTTCAGGGA
>DKSD01000031.1 GCA_002473165.1 Succinatimonas sp. UBA7265 | reverse complement strand
GCTATGTAGTCTACTTTTGGGTTCAAAGAGTTGCTTTTTTCCGGAGAAATAGGCATCTAAAGTGCTCACCAGCAGCGACTTGCCAAAGCGGCGCGGCCTTGTGAAAAAGGCATATTTGCTGCGGTTTACAAGTTCATACACACAGGCGGTTTTGTCGACGTAAAGATAGCGCTCTGTGCGGATCTCCTCGAAAGTCTGGATCCCCAGAGGATACCTGATCATGGCGGCCGCTCCGGTGCTGGCAAAACTGAAAATCTCAGTCAAGTATACATAATCTCAGCGTTTTTTTTGCGTGCGGACGATTGCAGCCTTAAATCCTGCCGTTTCACCCCAAAAGCCTGGCGGCGCGTTCGAAAAATACTACCTGTTTTCACAATCACGACAGCACACAAACCTTGATGCGACAAGGATTAGAGCGATTTACCCGTGTCTTTTGGAGATGAAAAACCGGGAAATGTAGTATTTTTGGTAATTGTCTGTTTTATGATTTTATATCAATATGTTAACTTTTTAACGATACAAATTTTGCAAAAATCAAAAAATCTGTATCGTTAACTTGCTAATAATTTGAAATATCATAAATAATTTTAAGGCTAGAGCAGCATTTCCCGTGGTTCCCATGGATTGCGTCTATAAGGAAACAGAGGTCGGATAAGCGAAAAAACAAAACACCGTGGATGCTGAAATCGGTGCCGGGGGAGGGAATTGGGAATGAGGCGGATTCGACCCTAGTAGGAATCGAACCTACAACTAGCCCTTAGGAGGGGCTCGTTATATCCATTTAACTATGGGGTCACCGGCGCTCATTATAAACAGGCGCCGGTTTTTTCACAAGACGCCTTAATCACTCGTTCACCATGCTGACCTCATCGCCGACGCGGATGTTCAGCAGGTTGTCGTTGAGATCGGCTGCGCGCAAGAGGGCGCTGTTGGGGTAGACCTTTTTGACGATATAGACGCCGCGGGCCTTATTTATCTGGTTGTACTCATCGCCTTCAGGGGAGAGCGTCTGTGAGGTCTGGCCTATGGTGAACTTCATGCCCTCGGCTATGCCGTTCTCCTGCCCGATATTGATGACAAAGCCGTCGTCAGTGATGTCGATGATCGAGGCTGCGGGCATGCGGCACTGCAATTCCTGAATGAGATCCTGCGCCGCGCGCTTTTCCAGATCCGCAAGCCTGGCGCCAAAACCTGAGCCTTTAAAGCGCTCGGAGCGCAGATCGAGGTACTCGCCCTGTTTAAACGGCCAGTCGGCCGTCATGTTGTAATCTTTCTCATAGATCTGATCGCCGGTGCGGGCGTCATAGACGCTCACTGAGAAATCCAGATTGCGGGTGCGCTGGTAGAACAGTTTGTCCAGCACGCCCTCGCCGGCGTCCGAGGCCGCGGCCGAGCGGATCATGCCTGTGGCCACGAACTGCGCCTGGTTGTTGGCCGCCAGCCCGCGCACATTTTGGCGCAGGCCGCTGTCAGGGGAGTTGCCGTAGCCGGCGTTGCGCAGCGCGGCGTGCACCTCGGGGCGCACCAGAAGCGAAGGGGAGGCGGAGAGGTGCTGCCAGACGGAATAGCCCAGCTCCGCGGCGATGTCCTCAAGCCCGCCGGTGCTGCCCTGCTGCGCCTGCTGATCGGCAAAGGCAAAGCTTACCGGCACCACGGCTTTTCTGAGTTTAGAGGCCGCGCAGGTGTGCATGTGCTCGTCATCGAGCAGCACCCTCACGGTCACGGTGACGCGGCCGCGGGTCTTTTCCTCCTCGGTGACGGTGACCTTGCGCACCGGCACGGAGCTTTTGACCTGCATGCGGTTTGAGGCGAGCACGCCGTCGCGGTAGTACTGCTCGACGCTCACCTGAGCCCCGGCCTCGAGCATGGCGTTGCGGATGGCGTCGTTGACGGCCTCGTCGCGCGCCTCGGAGACAGAGCCAGTGATGGGCGCCGTTCCCTGCACCGTGTGCCAGCGGGCCTGAGCCTCAAAGCTTGCCAGGGCGGCCGCGCAGGCCAATGCCGTCAGGGTGATCCTCAGAAAAGCCATAATCATTGCCTCATTCAAAAAACCGACGTTTCAAGGTTGCTGGCACTGAATTTGCATTATTCATACCGAAAAAGCAGCGGGGCAGCAAAATTTCGCCGCAGGCTGCTGCAAAATTATAAAAGGAATAATGCAGAGGTTCAGGATGAAGAACGATTTCACGCTTATATCAGTGCTCGCCGCGGCGCTGCTCTGCGTTGCCGGGTGCACGGCAAACCCTGCCCCTGACGGCAGGAAGACCGGCTCGGACAGCGTTTACTCGCAGGGCGGCATGGAGGTTTCCAAAGTCGCCTCAGAGATGGCGGACACCCTGGCACAGACGCTGTCGGCTGATCTGCAATCCCAGGAGCGCCGGGAAGCTGACAAACAAGGCAATCTGCGCGCCAAAAAACCGGAATACCCGCGCGTGGCCGTGACCTCGTTTGTGGACACGGACACCTATGAGGATGCCGGCGCTTTGGGCAGGCAGTTAGGCGAATTCTTCATCCACGAGCTCGACCGCCGCGGGATCCCGGTGGTGGAATATAAGACGACCGGCGCTATCAGCGTGGCCAAAGACGGCGAGCTCGTGTTCTCCCGCGACTGGAAGAAACTGGCTTCAAAAGCGCGCATCAGCAATATCCTCGCCGGCACCATCAGCCGCAACAAGGAAGGCGTCGTGCTCGTAGGACGCATCATCGATCTCCAAAACTCGCAGGTCATGGGCTCGGCCACCGGCTTTGTCCCGTACCGTCAGCTGCCTTACTGCTACCGCACGGCCGATCGCAACTGCTCTTTTGAAGGGGTGCTCTCCTATTATTCCTATGTGCCCGCAAGCGGGAGCTCGGCTGACACCGTAACCGGAAAGAACGGCACCAAAATGGAACATCAGGTCTCGTGGATCCCGCTTTCGGGCACTGATGGTGCAGTTTCTTCGTCAGCCTCGGGATCCTCCTACAGCGGCTATGCCAAGGCCGGGGCGCGCGAGGAGAGCTCGGAGGAGCGCGAGGCCCGGCAGAAGCTTTGGCATGACAGCTACTTTAACGACAAGTACTACCCGACGGGCGCCAAAGTCCCGGCAACCTCCACCGGCAACTACGAGCAGTTCATCCACGGGCACGGCTCCATGCGCGGCACCGGCAGCGTCATCTATCCTGCCGACACCTACCTCTTCCAGGGACACCTGGTACGGGATGTGCATGATCAGAGCCAGTACCAGCGCATCGAGGACAACTGAGGGAGCAGGCTGACATGAAGTTTTCAAATCTCATCGCGTGTGCCGCGGCTCTGAGCGTCAGTTTTATGACGGCCGGGTGCTCAAGCCTGCTGTCAAGCACTTCGTTCACCCGCGACATCAGCTACACCGACACCGGCGTGCACCGCCCGGATGAATTTCCGATCCTGCACGCCACCGGCTACGCGCTGATCTCCCGCCAGCCCGGCAAAACCGAGGCCGAGCGCGAGATCATGGCCATGCGCGCCTCGAAGATCGAGGCCTACCGCGAGCTTACCGAGCAGGTGAACGGCCTCTACCTTAAATCCGCGACGGTGCTTTCGGGGAACACCCGGCAGGTGCGCGACAGCGTCAGCACCGAAGTCGAAGGCTTCGTGCACGGGGCGCGCGTGATCAGGCAGTATCCGGCAGGCGACACCTACGCCACTGAGCTGGAGCTTGACACGAAGATCATCTATGACCTCTACGACATCAGGGGGGCTTTGTAATGAACAGTCCTTTTATGAGGCAGCCGGTGCAGGCAAAGCCGGTGAGCGTTTACCTCAAAGAGCAGGAGCAGCTGTTAGGCGATCTCGGCGCGCTGCTCAAATCCGAGCGCATCGCGCTGCGCCACCGCGACATCGCCACGATCACCGCGCTCTCCGAGCGCAAGTCGCAGCTGATGGTGCAGCTGCAGGGCAATGATCAAAAGATCCGCTTAAACCCCCAGGCGGCGCTTTTAAAGACGGCTTTTGCCTCCAGGGTGCGCGGCATCAAGGACGCGCTGTGCGGCTGCAAGCGCTTAAACGAGATCAACGGCCGGCTCATCATGCTGCTGCTCACCTCGACGCGCCGCGCCGCCGGCGTGCTCATGCAGGTGCGCGACAGCGCGACCATGAATCTGACCTATAACGACAAGGGAACGACGCAGGCCCGCGGCCCGGTGCGGCTGTCCATTGAAGCTTGACATACCAGATTTTTGAGTTTTTATCCTTATCTGGTAACAAGTTAACTATCGCCGTGCAAATGTCGGAAAAACTGAAACACGGATTTTTTTAAAACGCTAGCATAGTGGCTCCTTAAAACTTTAGACAGGAGTCATTTATGCAAATGTGCAATCAGGTCCTGCTGTGCGGGCAGGTCACCGTGGAAAACCGCATCCGCACCTATCCGTCCCGTTCGGGCAAAGTCCTCTCCTTTGAGCTGCGCACCACTGAAGGCTGGCGCCACCGCGGCGCCGTCATGCCCCATGACGAGTACCACCGCATCGTGCTGCGCGACAGCGCGCTGCGCCGCCTGGCAAGCGAGGCCGGTCCGCTCGTGTTCCCGGGATCGCGGCTTTTGGTCATGGGGGCGCTGCGCCACCGCGTGAGCGCCGGCCCCGATCTGCGCGAGATGCAGATAACCGAGGTCGACGCCACAGGCATCGTGCCGCTGGCCGCGGATTTTGACGATCAGGAGGTGCAGCCGTGAGCGCGGTAAGTTTAGAGAGCATCTTCAGATCGCAGCGCCTGTGCGTCTCCTCGCTCGACGTCCCCTCAGGCCAGGATCCCTCGCACATTCCGGCGGTCGATGAGAACTATGTGTTCCCTTTGGGGCTTCTAAACCAGATGCTGCTGTACCTTGCCTGCCCGCTGCACGACTGCCTCTATCTCTCAGGCCCGTCAGGCTGCGGCAAGACGACCATGGCGCTGCAGGTCGCGGCGCGCTTAGGCTGGGGCGTTGAGCAGCTGACGCTGTGCGGCAAGAGCGAGAGCGCCGATCTCATCGGCCACGCCACGCTGCGCCGCGGCGAGCTTGTGTTCGAGTACGGCCCGCTCGTGCGCGCCATGCGCCGCGGCGAGATCCTCATCTTAAATGAGATAGATCTCATGCCCCCCGGCGATCTCGCGGCCTTAAACGACGTGCTCGAAGGCAAACCTTTGACGATCACCCAGAACTTAGGCGAGGTGATCGCCCCGGCCCCGGGCTTTCGCGTGATCGCCACGGCCAACACCAAAGGCATGGGCGATCCTTTGGGCTTTTACTCAGGCGCCCGCACCTTAAACCAGGCTTTTTTGGATCGCTGGCGCTTTGTGGAGCTCGATTATCCTGATGAACGCACCGAAAAGGTGATCCTGAAACAAAACTGCCAAAGCCTCGATGACGGCCTGATCTCCGATCTCGTGCGCCTGGCAGGCGAACTGCGCCACACGTCGCTCGCCTCGTCGGCTCAGGGCACGCTCTCGGCGCCGTTCTCCACCCGCGTGCTGCTGCGCGTGGCCTCGCTTAAGATGGTCTGCCCGCAGCTTTCCGTGCACAAGGCCCTGGAGACCGGCTTTGCCTTAAGGCTGCCTGACAGCGAGCGCGAGTATGTCATGCGCCTGTGCGCCGACATCTTCGGAAACGACGAGCGCGCCGATCCGGGCGCCATGGGCAAGAAAGCGCCCGGCAGGCTTACCGGTGATGAAGAGGAAGGCAAAAAAACGCGCCGCCGGCGCAGCGCCAAAAAGACGGAGGAGCAGGGCTCTTTGGACGAGTCTCCCGACAAGGACACGGAGGCTTAAGCCGGAGACAAAAAAACCGCCTTGCGGCGGTTTTTTAAAGCGCCTGTCCTGCACTCAGGCGCTTTGTTAATCTCACCCGAAGATCGAACTTAATTCATCCTCGGAATCGATGAGTTTGCTGGCCACGCTTTCATAGTTGATCTTGTAGCTGCCGTCATTGATGGCGGCCTTAAGCTTCTCAACCTTGGCGCTGTCAATGCCGTCTGAGGCTTTGGCGCGTGCCGTGGCGCGTGAAAGGGATTTCGCCGAGTCGGTGAGCACCACCGCGTCTGCGCGGGACGGAGCCTCGGGAGCGGCGCTCGTGCCCTGCGCCTTGGCGTAGGCGGCGGCCTTCGTGTTCTCCGCTGCGGCTGTTGCCGTGCTCTTGGGAGTGGCAACATTCTCTTTTACCGCGTTCATGCTGCGGTTGCTAAGTGCATCTATTGCCATAGTCTTGTCCTCGGATTTCTCTCGCCTGCTTTCCGTTTTTTTAACGGTATTTCGTTCTGTTCATCTTTATTAACGAACCGATCCGAATTTTCTTAAGCAAATTTTTTTAACTTTTTTGGGCCCGGCCAAACCGTCCCGCTGCCAAAGATTACGGCCGAAACAGCGCAAGCTTTAGAATTTTTTTGGGTCAGTCCTAAATTCTG
>DKSD01000035.1 GCA_002473165.1 Succinatimonas sp. UBA7265 | reverse complement strand
AGTGAATAACCTACAGTCACCATCAGCGCAGCAGGGAAAATCAGCGGCTCTGGCGGCCGGCGGCGCTCCTGTGCCCGGCCCCTGAGATCAGGGTTTCATCCTCAGAGGCGGCCCCGGCGCCTGCCTTGCGCAGATGGCGGATCTTGCTGTGGGGCTTGTTCTTCTCTTTGGGCTTGCTCACCAGCGCCACATTGAGCACCGTAAGGCCCAGCGCGATCAGGGACACGATCAAAAGGATGATGCTCACGCCCTTTGTTTCAGGGGAGGAGTAGAGATCCCAGGCAAGATAGATCCCGAACACGGCGAGGCCCACCAGCATGGAAAGGCTCACGGCCTTGCTTGCAGAGTCAGGCTGGGCGCTTTTTTTCTCATCAGATGAAGTCGGCTTTTTGCTCATGGCAGGGATTATACACTTTCAGCATCTGCACTTGCATCAGCGGCAAAACGCCATTGAGGGCCGCCGGTGCAGCTTAAGGTGCAGTCATGGTATTTCAAAAGCGTGGAACGGTGGCCGACGCTGATGATCACGCTCTCAGGCAGCTCTTTGCGCAACAGCGTGTACACGAGGTTTTCCGTGTCCTCGTCAAGCGCCGAGCTCGCCTCATCCAAAATCAGCAGCCGCGGGCGCAGCAGCAGCGCCCTGATGATCGCCACGCGCTGCTGCTCGCCCAGGGAAAGCGTCAGCGCCCAGTTCGTCTCATCGGGATTGTCAAGCTCGCTCACAAAGCGCCCCAGGCCCAAAAGCCTGAAATACTCCTCAGTGCGCCCGCCATGCTCACTCTCTCCCGGGTAGCCTGCGGCCTGGCGCAGCGTGCCCAAAGGCAGGTAAGGGCGCTGGGAGAGGAAGAGCGGCCGGGCGCCCTCAGGATAGGAGAGCGCGCCTTTGGCCCAAGGCCAGATCCCGGCTGCGGCGCGGATGAGCGTCGACTTGCCGCAGCCTGAACGCCCGCGGATGAGCAGGCTCTGCCCCTTTTTGAGCTTAAAGCTCAGATCAGAACACAAAACCTCGCCTGAGGGAGTTGCAACCTCAAGGCCTGACACGGAGAATTCCTCGCCCTGCTCGGAGGGCTTTAAGCAGGTGATCTCATCTGCCTTGCGCATGCCTTCAAAGTAGAGCGCCAGACGGTCGACGTCGGCTTTGAACGAGGCCCATGACGAGAAATTGTTGATGATCGTCGAGAGCGAATCCTGCACCCTGCCGAAGGCGGAGTTGATCTGCATGATGCTGCCCATGGTGATGATCTTGGCAAAGTACATCGGGGCGGCCACGAGGATCGGGAAGATCACCGCAAGCTGGGCGTAGCTTAAGGTAAAAAAGCCCAGGCGCTTTTCACAGGTGATAAGCCTTAAATAGTTTTTGACGACATCGCCAAAGCGGACATTGAGGATCCCGTTCTCCTCGCGCTCGCCCTTGTAAAGGGATATAGACTCGCCGTTCTCGCGCACCCGCACCAGCGAGAAACGAAAATCGGCTTCATAGCGCTGCTGGCGGAAGTTGAGCCTGACCAAAGGCTTTCCAAAGAAGAACGTGAGCACGGTGCCGGCTAACGCGTACACCGCGGCCAGATAGAGCAGGTAGCCGTCAGGCAGCGTAATGGTGTCGTCGTTCCACAGCGTCAGCGTCACGCTGTGGGAGAGATCCCAGAGCACGACGCCGAACGTGCCTAACATCGCCAAATCCGAGGCCGTGCCCAAAAGCAGCGTGATCGTGCCGCTGACAAAGGAGTTGAGATCCTCGGAAATACGCTGATCGGGGTTCTCGGTCTTTTGGGCGTCCAGCTGCATCTTGTAGTAGACATCGCCCTCAAGCCAGCGCTTCATCACCTTGACGGTAAGCCAGCGGCGCCAGCGGATCGCCAGGCGCGAGCGCAGGTAGGCGTTGTAGACGGACACGACGACGTGGATGGCCGCGAGGATCACGAAAATCAAAAGCTGGCGCTTGAACTCGGGAATGTCGTAATTCTGAATGGTGTCCCAAAAAGACTTGTACCAGCTGTTAAACACGGTCGCAAGGTAGATGGCACCAGAGGTCAGGCCGATAATGAGCGCCAACAGCACCCAGGAGATCAGGCTGTCGCGGCTTTTCCAGTAGGGAACGGCGATCTTAAAAAACGCCTTGACGGACTGCCCCAAAGGCAGGCTGTCAGGCCCGTGTTTTGCGCCGCTGTGCGCCGCTGTTTTCGCGCTCACTTTGCGCCTCCTAAAATGCTCTCCAAAACCTCGGCGATGCCGTCTTGTTCATTGCTCAGCGTCACGAGATCGGCCTGCGCTTTCACCTCAGGCTGCGCGTTGCCCATGGCAACGCCCAGGCCTGCATTTTTAATCATGAGCAGATCGTTTTCCGCGTCCCCGAAGGCCACGATCTCAGAGGGCTTTAAGCCGCAGGCCTCGCACATCCACAAAAGCGCCGCCCCTTTTGAGCAGTGGTGCGGGATGAACTCTAAGAAATTGTCATCCGTGCGCATCACCTCAAAGTGCTCTTTGATGTACGAGGTGAGCGCGGCGCGGAACTCGTCGATCTCAAAAGACCGGCCAACGGCGATCACTTTAAAAAACCGCTCGTCATTGGGCGCATGCTCAAAATCAAAGCCTTCTGAGCAGCTTACATGCGAGTGGATGATCTCGCGCATCGTATAGACGTTCGTGTCCTCGCAGCACAGGCCGTGCCTCAGGCTGTAGCCGTGGACCCTCAGCCCGAAACGGTGCGCAAGGCAGGCAACCCTTGAGATCTCATCACCTGAGGCCGGATCGGCCTTTAAGAGCGCAAAGCCGGTGTCCGGGGCTCCGGCTTTGGCGTAATCTGAGACGTTTAAAAGCGCCGAGCCGTTAAAGCACACGGCAAGCGAGCGCTCTGACAGCGCGCCGAGCTCTTTGAAAAAATGCAGCGCGGACTTGGGATGGCGCCCCGTGGCGATCGCGATGCTCCAGCCGGCCTTGAGCGCGCGCTGCACCGCGGCGACGCTGCGGGGACTTACCGACTTGTCATCGCGCAGCAGCGTGCCGTCGAGATCGAACACCGCCGCCTTATAAGATCCTGCGGGAATATCCATGCTTTCATCCGGGGCAAAAAAACAATCAGGCCCGTCCGCTTGCGCGGACGGGCCTAAATTTTAGCAAATCGGGCTTAAGCTCTCATCAGACTCCGGCTTTTTTCAGCGCGGCGTTGACGATCTCCTCGGCCTCTTTGCCGATCTGTTTTAAATGATCCTCGCTCTTGAACGACTCCATGTAGATCTTGTAGACGTCCTCGGTGCCGGAAGGACGGGCGGCGAACCAGCCGTTCTTCGTCACAACCTTGAGGCCGCCGATCTCGGCGTTGTTGCCGGGAGCGCGGGTCAGCTTCTGCTCGATCTTCTCGCCGGCGAGCATGTCAGCCTCGACGGCGGAGGGATCGAGTTTCTTCAGCGCCGCTTTCTGCGCCGGGGTGGCCACAGCGTCGATGCGGGTGTAGAACGGGCTGCCGTATTTCTTCGTGAGCGCGGCGTAATGCTCGGCGGGATCTTTGCCGGTCACGGCGAGGATCTCGGCTGAGAGCAGCGAGGCGATGATGCCGTCCTTGTCCGTGGTCCACACCGAGCCGTCCTTGCGCAGGAACGAGGCGCCGGCGCTTTCCTCGCAGCCCCAGGCCAGATCTTTTGAGAACAGGCCGGGCACGAACCACTTAAAGCCCACCGGCACTTCGTAAGCCTTGCGGCCCAGGCCTTCGGCTACGCGGTTCATCATGCTCGAGGACACGACGGTCTTGCCCACCATGGCCTGCGCCGGCCAGTCTTTGCGGTGCGTAAAGATGTAATTTATGGCCGCGGAGAGGTAGTGGTTCGGGTTCATGAGGCCGCTGTGGCAGACGATGCCGTGGCGGTCATAGTCAGGATCGTTGCCAAAGGCGATGTCAAAGTCGTCCTTCATCTTGATGAGGCCGGCCATGGCGTAAGGGCTCGAGCAGTCCATGCGGATCTTGCCGTCGCGATCGAGGCACATGAACGAGAACGTCGGATCGACGCTGTAGTTCACGACCTTGATGTTGAGCTTGTACTCGTCGGCGATGCGGTCCCAGTAACAGAGGCCGGAGCCGCCTAACGGATCGACGCCGATGCGCACGCCGGATTTGGAGATCGCCTCCATGTCGATGATCTCGCCCAAAGCGCCGACATACTGGGTGAGCATGTCGTGCTCTTTGACGTTCGGCAGGCGGCAGGCCTTCTCATAAGGCACGCGCCTGACTTCGCGCAGCCCGCCTTTTAAGATGTCGTTTGCGCGGTTTTGCACCCAGGAGGTGATCTCCGTGCCCGCCGGGCCGCCGTTAGTCGGGTTGTACTTGAAGCCGCCGTTGTTCGGAGGGTTGTGCGACGGGGTGATCACGATGCCGTCGGCTAAATGATCGCTGCGGCCTTTGTTGTAATTGAGGATGGCAAACGAGACGGAAGGGGTCGGGGTGTAGCCGTGATCCTTTTCGACGCGCACCTCGACGCCGTTGGCGCCCAGGACCTCTATGGCCGTGGCCAGCGCCGCCTCGGAGAGGGCGTGCGTGTCCATGCCGATGAACAGCGGGCCGTCTATGCCTTCTTTGACGCGGTATTCGGCGATCGCCTGGGAGATGGCCAGGATGTGATCCTCGTTAAACGAACCGTTGAGCGAGGAGCCGCGGTGGCCGGAGGTGCCGAAGGAGACGAGATCCTGCGGATTGTCCAGATCCGGGTGGTTCAGGTAATAGGCCGCCATCAGGCGGGGGATGTTTACCAGGTCCTCCTGCAGGGCTTTGGTGCCGGCGCGCTTGTGAATTGCCATTTAGTACCTCATGCAAGCTGAAAAATCGGGATTGTCACGGACATTCTAACCAATCAGAACGCCCGCATACGAAAAAGGCGTCCGCAAACTGCGGACGCCCTGGCAAATTTATGCCTTATGTCACTTGTTGACGGCTTTCTTGAGCTCGGCGCCGGCGGAGAATGACGGGGACTTGGAAGCCGGGATGTGCATGGTCTTGCCGGTCTGAGGGTTGCGGCCTTCACGGGCGGCGCGCTCGGTCACCTTGAAGGTGCCGAAGCCGACGAGCTGCACGCGATCGCCGTCTTTAAGGGCGTCGCTGATGGAATCGCACAGAGCCTGCACGGCCTTGCGGGAAGTGGTTAAAGGGAGATTGGCACGCTTGGCAACCTGTGCCACGAGTTCGGTCTTGTTCATTAAAAAATCCTGTAAGAAATTTCAATTACTTCGTAACAGGCGGCCCTGGCCTTGGCTGTCCCAAAGCACCGTAAAACGGCGCGGCCGCTGTCGCGCCGCACGGCGGCGCAACGCATGTCATTATATCTGCAAAAACGCCCGATGCCACCGCGGGGCGCATTCTTTAGCCAAAAAACCCCTTTGGTGCATCTTTTGCGGGCACAGACGCTCCGTCCCCGATCGGGGTGCGCGGCTGTTAAAATAGTGGCCGTCCGCCGGCCCGCCTCCCTGAGCCGGCAAGCTTTATTTGGAGCATGTTACTGTCATGGAAGAACTCTTACGTCCCATCCGCCGGGCGCTCATCAGCGTCTCGGACAAAACCGGCATCGTTGAATTCGCCAAAGCGCTGCGCGAGCGCAAGGTTGAGATCCTCTCAACCGGCGGCACGGCCAGGCTGCTTGCGCAAAACGGCGTCGCGGTCACCGAGGTTTCAGACTACACCGGTTTCCCGGAGATGATGGACGGCAGGGTCAAGACGCTCCATCCCAAGGTCCACGGCGGCATTCTGGGCCGGCGCGGCAAAGACGAGGAAGTGATGAAAGCGCACGGGATCCTGCCTATAGATCTCGTCGTCGTGAACCTCTACCCCTTTGCAAAAACCGTCGCCGATCCGAACTGCCCGCTTGAGAAAGCCATAGAGAATATCGACATCGGCGGCCCCACCATGGTTCGCGCCGCCGCCAAGAACAACCGCGACGTCGCCATCGTGGTGCGCGCCTCAGACTACAAACGCGTGCTTGCTGAGATGGACGCGCACGCAGGCTCCCTCACGTTCGCCACCCGCTTTGACCTCGCCATCGCCGCCTTTGAGCACACGGCCGCCTACGACAGCGCCATCGCCAACTACTTTGGCACGAAGGTGCCTGACTACGGCATCTCAGACGGCACACTGAGCGTGTTCCCGCGCACGCTGAATTTGAACTTTAAGAAACTGCAGAACATGCGCTACGGCGAGAACCCGCACCAGAAAGCCGCGTTCTACGCCGACATCGACGCGCACGACAGCGGCATCACCACGGCAGTGCAGCTGCAGGGCAAAGAGCTCTCCTACAACAACATCTCCGACACGGACGCGGCCATAGAGTGCGTGCGCCAGTTCGAGGAGCCGGCCTGCGTGATCGTCAAGCACGCCAACCCCTGCGGCGTGGCTTTGGCCGATAACCTCACTGACGCCTATGACGCCGCGTTCAAGTGCGACAGCGAATCGGCCTTCGGCGGCATCATCGCCTTCAACCGCCCGCTTGACGGCAAGACGGCCGAGGCCATCGTCTCCCGCCAGTTCTGCGAGGTCATCGTCGCCCCGGAGGTTTCCGCGGAAGCCAGACAGGCCGTGGCAAAGAAGAAGAACATCCGCCTGCTGCAAACCGGCGCTTTGGGCCCTGCCAAGCCGCGCATTGACTGCAAGAAAGTCAACGGCGGGCTTTTGGTGCAGCAGGCTGACTTGCAGATCGTGCGCAAAGAGGATCTCAAGGTCGTGACCAGGCGCGCCCCTACTCCTGAGGAGATGGACGAACTGCTCTTTGCCTGGAAGGTGTGCAAGTTCACGAAGTCCAACGCCATCGTCTACACGAAGAACAAGCGCACGCTGGGCGTAGGCTGCGGCCAGACCTCGCGCGTGTTCTCGGCGAGGATCGCCTGCTTAAGGGCCGAGGATGCCAAGCTGTCGCTTGAGGGCGCCTCGCTGGCCTCGGATGCGTTCTTCCCGTTCCGCGACGGCGTGGACGCGGCCGCCGCAGCCGGCATCAAGAGCATCATCGAGCCGGGCGGGTCGATCCGCGATCAGGAAGTCATAGACGCGGCCAACGAACACGGCATCGCCATGGTCTTCACCGGCATGCGCCATTTCCGCCACTGACACAAGGAGCACATGATGAAAGTTTTAGTCATCGGCAGCGGCGGGCGCGAGCACGCCCTGGCCTGGAGAGCCTCGCTCTCCGGCCTCCACCCCCAGGTCTTTGTGGCTCCGGGCAACCCCGGCACCGCCAGGGAGAAGGGGATCACGAACGTTAAGATCGCCTGTGATGATCTGCAGGGCCTGTGCGACTTTGCCCGCCAGGAAGACATAGATCTCACGATCGTCGGCCCTGAGGCCCCGCTCGTTGCCGGCATCACCGATCTCTTTGAGAAAAACGGCCTGAAGATCTTCGGGCCGTCCAAAGCCGCGGCGCAGCTTGAGGGCTCAAAGTCCTTCACGAAGGATTTCCTAAAGCGCCACCATATCCCGACGGCCGCCTACGAGGTCTTCACGGACGCTCAAAAGGCCTGCGAGTACGTAAAAAAACACGGCGCGCCGATCGTGATCAAGGCAGACGGCCTGGCCGCCGGCAAAGGCGTGACCGTGGCCATGACGGTCGATGAGGCCTTGCAGGCCGTGCACGACATGCTCGATGAGCACCGCTTCGGCGATGCCTCCGCGCGCGTTGTCATCGAGGACTTCATGGAAGGCGAGGAAGCCTCGTTCATCGTGATGTCCGACACCGTCAACGCCCTGCCCATGGCGACATCCCAGGATCACAAGCGCGTAGGCGACGGCGATCAGGGTCCGAACACCGGCGGCATGGGCGCCTACTCGCCCGCCCCGGTCGTCACCGCCGAGGTCTATCAGAAGGTCATGGATGAGATCATCAACCCGACGTTAAAGGGCATGCGCGAGGACGGCCACCCCTACCGCGGCTTCCTCTACGCCGGGCTCATGATAGACAAACAGGGCCAGCCGCGCGTCGTGGAGTTCAACTGCCGTTTTGGCGATCCGGAGACGCAGCCCATCATGATGCGCATGCAGTCCGATCTCGTCGCGCTGTGCCTTAAGGCCTGCACTGACGGCGGGCTCTGCGCTCTGGAGGCCAAATACGATCCGCGCCCGGCTGTCGGCGTCGTGCTCGCCGCCGAGGGCTACCCCGCCTCGCCTAAAAAAGGCGATGTGATCACCGGTCTTGACGAGCCCCTGCCTGAGGGCATGAAGATCTTTGAGGCCGGCACGAAAGAGCAGGACGGGAAGATCGTCACATCAGGCGGCCGCGTGCTCTGCGCCACCGCTTTGGGCGATGACATCGCAAAAGCCCGCGATCGCGCCTATGAGTGCGCCAAAAAGGTGTCCTTCCGCGGCATGTTCTGCCGCAGCGACATCGCCTGGCGCGCCATAAACCGGCTTAAGAAATAAAATCCTCCCAAAAAAGCCTTCGCCTCAGGCGAAGGCTTTTTTATGTCCGCAGATCCGGGCGCTGACAGCGCGCTTTGGTATGATCGCGTCCGTTTTGTGGGAGTTTTGCGATGGATGAAGTCATACGCCAGGGGATCCTGTTTGCCGTCTCGTTTTTTGCCAACCTCTTTGCCTCAGTCTCAGGCGGCGGCGCGGGCTTTGTGCAGTTCCCGCTTTTGATCCTCTTAGGCCTGCCCTTTGCCACGGCCTTAGGCACGCACAAGGTGGCCGTGGTGTTTTTGGGCATAGGGGCTCTTGCAAAACAGCGGCGCTCCGGCGGGGCTTTTTGTTTTGACCGCCAGGTGGCGCTTATCATGATCTTTTTGGGCTTTCCCGCCGTGGTGCTGGGATCGCTCATCATCATCGCCATCCCCGCGCATGTAGCCGAGATCACCTTAGGCTGCATCACGGTGGCAGCCGGCGTCTACTCGCTGGTAAAAAAGGGTTTCGGGGGAGAGCGGCTTGAGCACCGCTCGAAGGCGCGCACTTTCATCGGCGCCCTGCTCATCATCGTGATCGGGCTGTTCTCGGGATCGCTGTCCTCAGGGGCCGGGCTGTTTGCGACGCTCACGCTCGTGGGCGTGTTCGGGCTCGATCTCAAAAGCGCCATTCTGCACACCATGGTGTTCGTGGCCACGGTATGGAACGCCATCGGCGCCGTCACCGTAGGCATGGCGACTTCCATTCACTGGCAGTGGATCCCGACGATGATCGCCGCGACGCTCGCAGGCTCCTACCTGGGCACGACGCTGCTCATAAAGCTGCCCGTGCGCGCCGTGAGGGTGATCTTCAGCCTCGTGGCCGTCTTAAGCGGCCTGATCCTCATTTACGCCGCCTTCGCAAAACGCGGCTGACTAAGCCTCATCGTCATCAGCAGGCTCGATGCCGATATTGCTCACGCCGTCAGCTGTGGCAAACTCCAGCGCGTTTTTCACCTGCTCGCGCCACCCCTTGGAGTGCAGATCGGTGTTTTTGCAAGGGCCCAAAACGCGTTCGCGCAGCTCGCTTAAAAACTCAAACTCGTCGGCGACCGCAGGATGCGAGGCCGGGTCCTCAGCGCTTTCAGCGCCTGAGCTTACGGCGCGGATCACGCCGCCTAAGCTCAGCTGCGCGGCCGCGCCGGCGGCCTCGGCGTTGCAGTCGCTGAGCGCCTCATAAGCCTGCACGAGCGTCTGGACGGCATCGAGCGCGAAGAGATCGCCCATGCTGCCGTCAGGATCGGCAAGATCAAAGAGATCCTCAAGCTCTTCTTTGCGCGCGGCAAAGCCTTTGGGCGAGCCCGAGCCGGTCACATAGCTTTGCAGGTACTGGCAGCAGCGGCTGAACGTTTTAAGGCAGGGGGCGCGATCCGCTTTTAGCGAGCACCACAGCTGGTAATTGGGCTTTTGGCGCACGGCAAGGCACAGGGCGTAAAGCGCCTGCTCTGCAGGGCAGAGCGCGCGCAGCGCCTCAAGCGCTGCCCCTAACTCATCGGACATGGAAAACCTCGGCAACAACGCGCGGGATCGCAAAAATTTGCGCCGCATGCGACAAGATGCGGCATCGGGGTGAATCAGCCCGCGCTTATGTGTCATAATAGCCAAAAAACATTATTACAATCACCAAATTGTATTCAGGCTGCAGCACCTGTCTTTTTTATGGAGCGTAAAAGGCAGATTTTTAACTGATTTGTGGTTCTGGCTTTTAACGCATGAAATTTGAAGACTATATTTCCAGCGACATTCTGGGGAACGGCCGCTGGCAGCGCCCCCTGCCCTGGAAACACACCTGCGCCGCCGGGATCACGCTGACAGCCGCAGTCGTACTCTCGCTCTTATCCCCCAAAGCCCCGGCCCCCGCGCTCAGCGCCGCGCAGGATCCGGATTACGCCGCCTCCCGGAACTCCTGGGAAGATCCCGCAGCCGATCTCTCCACCCCGCTTACCGCGCTTTTCGGCGCGCCTGAGGACAATGCGTCAGCGTCGATGGTCAGCGCCGATCACCGCGGCGAGGCTTTGGACAATTACGATGACACGCTGCCGGAGTCGGCCTTTGCCGACTCCGACGACGCCCTGGACGCGCAGGTGCGCGATCTTGCCGCCCGCGACGCAGGCGGCAAGGCCGAGGTTGAACTCAAGTGGTACGAGGAGGATGTGCAAAAGGGCGACACCATCTCGTCGATCTTCTCCGATCTCAACATCCCCGCCGCCGTCACCATGGCGATCCTCGATAACAAACAGGTCGCCTCCGAGGTCGACTCGGTGAAACTCGGCGAGCACCTCTCATTCCTGCTTGACGATCAAAGCCGCCTCATGGCGTTCGTCAAGCCTTACGGCGCCGATCAGCAGATCCGCTTCTACCGCAACGATCCGCAAAAAAACGCTTTCTCCTATGTCATAGAAAAGCGCGGCTCGCATTTAAAGGACAGCGAGGAGACCGTGACGGTCGCGCCGGTGCAGACGGCGCAGAGCGCTCCTGCCGGTGAAAAAGCTGCCGCCCCGGCCGCCCCTGAGAAGAAGCAGTCGGCGCGCGAGACCCGCGGCCGCCTGGTGCTGGTCACCATAGGCAAAGGCGAGACGTTCTCCGAGGCTGCGAACAAGGCCGGCATCAGCTACGCTGAGATCAACCAGATCCTCAACATGTTCAAAGGGCGCATCCAGTTCTCGCGCAACGTGCGCCCGGGCGACACCATGCGCGTGCTCTTCACGGACTCCAAAGGCAAGGGCAAAATCAGCGCCGTCGAGTTCTCGCTGCACGGCAACAGCGTTTACGCCTTCCTAAACCAGAAAGACGGCAAGTTCTATGACGAGAAAGGCCTGAATTCCAAATCCTCCAAGGGCCTGCGCCGCTTCCCGTTTAACATCACCGCCAAGGTCACGTCGCCGTTCAACCCGGCGCGCCGCCATCCGGTCACCGGCGTGGTCAGGCCGCACCTGGGCACTGACTTTGGCATGCCGGTGGGCACGCCGATCATCGCGCCGGCCGACGGCGTCGTCGTCACGGCCTCGTTCACCCGCTCCACAGGCTACTACGTGGTGCTGCGCCACCGCGGCGCCTACTCGACCGTGTACATGCACCTCTCGCGCATCAGCGTCAAGCCGGGGCAGAGCGTCAAGGCCGGCGCCGTGATCGCGCGCTCGGGCAACACCGGACTCTCGACCGGCCCGCATCTGCACTACGAGCTGCGCATCAACGGCAGGCCGGTCAACGCCATGCGCGTCAAGCTCAACAATATCCAGGACAGCGTCGCCGCCCAGGATCGCAAGCGCTTTGCCGCCAATATCGCAAGCTACAAGAAGGAACTGCACAACAGCAAGCTCATCGCCAAACGCTGAGCACTGCCTCACATTCTGCCAGTGCGCGAGCGCGCGGCGGCGGCCGCGCGTGTTAAGGTTTTTACACAGGGTTCTGACATTTTATTTCGGAGGACGGGCGGCTGCGCCCCGCCCGGCAGCGCATATGAATAACAAGAAAGAGCTGAGCGGCTTCAACGCGACGCTGCAGCAGGTCGACAAGCGCTACAGCTGGATCAATGACATGATTAAGCAAAGGCAGGAACTCATGCTGCAATACATGAAGATCCTGACGCTGCCGGTGGGGGATGAGCAAAAGAGCGAGGAGTGCTTCCCCTCATATGAGGATGTGACCGCCTTTTGCGATCACCTCATAGACTATGTCTCCCACGGCCACTTTGACATCTACCCTAAGATCCTCGAGCTCATAGAGAACGCCTCGGGGCGCTCGCTCTCGATCGCGCGGCGCGCCATGCCGAACATCGAGCACACCTCCGACTACCTGATGCGCTTTAACGATCGCTACTGCCAGGATCTCGACGAATCCAAGCTTAAGACGCTGAAAAAGGATTTAGGCGAGGTCGCCAAGTGCCTCGAGACGCGCTTTCGCAACGAAGACCGCCTCGTGATCGGCCTGAGGCTGGTGCACGCGGCCGTCGACACCCCGAGATCGCATTAAGCGCTCAGACCAGATCCAAAAGCTCGCTGACGCGGCGCACCGCGATGACCTTAAGCCCGGATATGGGCGTGCGCGGCGCGTTGTCGGCGGGCACGATCGCGACGTCAAAGCCCTGCTTGGCCGCCTCGCGCAGGCGCTCCTGCCCTGAGGGCACCGGGCGGATCTCGCCGGTAAGCCCCACTTCCCCGAACGCGATGGCGGTGCGCGGTATGGGCTTGTCGCGGTAGGAGGATAAAAGCGCCAGGCACAGCGGCACATCCGAGGCCGTCTCCGTCACCTTTACGCCGCCTGCCACATTCACGAACACATCCTGATCCCCAAGGTTCAATCCCGTATGGCGGTGCATCACCGAGAGCAGCATGGCCAGGCGGTTGACATCCGTGCCCAGCGACAGGCGCCGCGGGTTGCCGTACTGCGAGAGATCGACTAACGCCTGCAGCTCGACAAGCAGCGGGCGCGTGCCCTCCCAGACCACCATGGCAAGCGATCCCGCGGCCACCTGCGTCTGGCGGTTTAGAAAGATCGCCGAGGGGTTGCGCACCTCGCGCATGCCGCGATCGGTCATGGCGAACACGCCGATCTCGTTGACGGCGCCAAAGCGGTTTTTCTGGCAGCGCAGCGTGCGGAAGCGCTGATCCTGCCCCACCTCGAGGATCGCCGAGCAGTCGACGCAGTGCTCGAGCACTTTAGGGCCGGCCAGCGTGCCGTCCTTCGTCACATGCCCCACCATAAAGACCGCAACGCCGGTGCGCTTGGCAAATTTCGTGAGCGCGGCCGCGCCCTCGCGCACCTGCGACACCGAGCCCGGCGCCGAGTCCACGCCCTGCACGTGCGTGACCTGCACGGAGTCGACGACGAGCACCTCGGGCTTTTCGGCCGAGGCCATGGCGCAGATGCGCTCTATGGAGGTCTCGGCGGCGATGCGCACGTGCGAGGCGTCAAGCCCCAGGCGCGCAGCGCGCAGCGCCACCTGCTCGAGCGACTCCTCGCCCGTGACATAGAGCACTTTGTGCTGTGCGGAGATCAGGCACACCGTCTGCAAGAGCAGCGTAGATTTGCCGGCGCCCGGCGTGCCGCCGATGAGCACGACGCTGCCCTGCACGATCCCGCCGCCTAAGACCCGGTCAAACTCCGGGTAGCCTGAGGACAGGCGCTCGCGCCTTGTGAGATCGATCTTCGTGAGATCGACAACGCCTGAGCCCGAGGCCCCGGCAAAGCCTGAGAGCTTTAACGCGTCGGACGCGGCGCGGGCGCCCGGCGAGGCCGCGGCCTCATCGGGCAGCGCCTGCTCTGAGATGGTGTTCCACTCGCCGCACTCGCGGCACTGCCCCTGCCAGCGCGCGTAGCGCGCCCCGCAGTTTGCGCAGACGAACATGCTTTTGGCTTTGGCCATTTAACGCTCCGCATTAAGCTCCAAAAGCAGCGCCACGGCGCCCAGATCGGAGTGGTTTAAGGCAAAAGGCGCCTGAAGCCGCACCGGCTCTTTGGCATGGTAGGCGATCCCCAATCCCGCCTCGCCTATCATCTTAAGATCGTTCGCCCCGTCGCCTAAGACGACGCACTGCGAGCGCGCCACGCCTTTGTCACGCATCATAGATATGACGCCCTGGCGCTTGGCCTCGCCGTCGACGATGGCGCGGTCGACCTTTCCCGTGAGCCTGCCGTCTTTGATCTCAAGGGAGTTGGCGTGCACGGCCTCGAGGGCGTACTTGCGCTCGAGCACGCAGATCAGCTGCACGAAGCCTCCTGAGCAGATCCCGCGCGCCCAGTGCGCGCGCGCCGTCGCCTCCATGAGATCGGAAAGCCCGTCCGTCTCGCGCATGATCTTTTTGACCTCCTCGATGACCGAAGCGTCGCCGCCCTCTAACATGGCAACGCGCCGGCGCAGCGACTGCGCGAACTCGAGCTTGCCGTGCATGGCCTCGGAGGTGATGGCCGCGACCTTGTCAAAGACGCCCAGGCGGCGCGCGATCTCATCTATGCCCTCTATCTGCACCGAGGTCATGTCCATGTCAAGCGCGAGCACCCCGGGAGCGCTGAGCGAGGGGAAAGCCTTCGCAAAGAGCAGGTCAAAGCCCGCCTTGCCAAGGTTCACCGCCTGCAAGGTTTCGCGATCAAGGCTCCCCCGGCACTCAAAGATCGCCCCGGAGTTGGCGCCTTTTACGCCTTGGCGGCATTTGGACAATTCAAGGCCGTGCGCTGCGGCAAAGGCGCGGGCGCTGTTTTCAGGGTCAAAGCCCTGCTTTGATGAAGAGACGAAAAGAAGGCTCATGATGGTTTTTTCTTTAAAAAGCGCCGGGCGTTGTCATACAGCGCCGCGGCGGTTTTATCAGGATTCAGGTCTAAGATTTGCGCTATGGAGTTTATTTCGCGGTCTATCAGGGTTTGATCATAAGACCCGGTGTGCACGCCGTCATAATCGGTCTCGGTGAGGATCTGCGAGATCCCTGCATAGCGCAGCGCCTGACGCATCCGGCCGCTTTGCTGCAGCACGTGGTGCCCGACGCTTAAAAACAGCCCGAGATCGAGGTAGCAGCGCGCGATCTCCTTTGAGAACGTGAAATTGTGCACGCAGCCGCCGCACAGCCGCCCCTTAAACGATCTGAGGATCTTTATAAGCTCGCTGTGGGCGTGGCGCACGTGCAGGTTCAACGGGAGCTTGCGGCTTACGGCAAACTCAAGCTCCTCACACAGCAGCTTTTGCTGATCTGAAAGCGCCAGCGCGCAGCCTTCGGTGTCCAGCCCGCACTCGCCAAAACCCGCGACCTGCGCGCTTTGGGCAAGCTCTGAGAACGCCGCCTCATCAAACACCGCGCTTTGGGCATACCAGGGATGGATGCCGATCATGCAAGGATAGCCAAGCTTTTGCGCTTCGTGCACATTGCGCCTTGAATCCTCAAGATCGCAGGAGACGCCCACGGGGAGGATACCGGCGCTCTTCATAGCCAAAAAGGGCTCTGAGACCTCCTCCCACAGGCTTAAGTGGACGTGGCAGTCGGCGCTGCGGTACATCAGTGCTCGCGGGTTGCCGTGAACGTGACCTTGGGATAGCGCTCCTGCGCCAGGTGCAGGTTCACTGAGGACGAGGCGAGGTAAGTGAGGTTGTCGCCGCCGTCAAGCGCCAGGTTCTGGGGCACGCGATCGCGCAGCTCGTCCAAGGCTTTGTCATCGCCTGAGACCCAGCGCGACATCGTCACCGGGACTTCCTCGTAGAGCGCGTCGACGTTGTACTCGTGCTTTAAGCGCGAGACCACGACGTCAAACTGCAGCGCGCCCACGGCGCCCACGATCAGATCGTTGTTGAGGATCGGCCGGAACACCTGCACGGCGCCCTCCTCGGAGAGCTGCAGCAGGCCTTTTAGCAGCTGCTTTTGCTTGAGCGGATCTTTTAAGTGGATGCGCTTGAACAGCTCCGGGGCGAAATTGGGAATGCCTGAGAAATGCAGCACCTCGCCTTCGGTAAACGTGTCGCCGATACGCATGGTGCCGTGATTGTGCAACCCGATGATGTCGCCTGCGACATCATAATTTGCCTGCTCGCGCTCGCCGGCCATGAACGTGACGGCGTCGGAGACATTCGTCTCGCGCGCCATGCGCACGTTAAAGAGCTTCATGCCGCGGTGGTAGGCGCCTGAGACGATGCGCAAAAACGCGATGCGGTCATGGTGGCGCGGATCCATGTTGGCCTGGATCTTAAAGATAAAACCGGTAAGCTTGCTCTCGTCCGCTTTCACGAGCCTGGTGTCGGCCTTGCGGTCAAGCGGCGCGGGGGCCCACTGCGTCAGCCCGTCTAACATCAGATCGACGCCGAAGTTGCCCAGGGCGGTGCCAAAGAACACCGGGGTCATGTCGCCTGCAAGGTAGGCCTGCTCGTCAAACTCATTGGAGCCGCCGCGCACCAGTTCGATGTCATCGCGCAGCTTCTGCGCCAGATCCTCGCCCACGGCCTCATCTATCTCTTTGTTGTCGAGGCCCTTGATGGCGCGCGCTTTCTGGATGTGGTAACCCTCGCCTGAGTGGTAGAGGTAGAGCTCGTCGCGCAGCAGATGGTACACTCCTTTAAAGCTCTTGCCCGACCCGACGGGCCAGGTGATCGGCGCGCAGAGGATGTTGAGCTCGCGCTCGACTTCATCGAGCAGATCCAGAGGATCGCGGGTCTCGCGGTCGAGCTTGTTCATGAACGTGATGATCGGGGTGGTGCGCAGCCTGGTGACTTCCATGAGCTTGCGGGTGCGCTCCTCGACGCCCTTGGCCGCGTCTATGACCATGAGGCAGGAATCCACGGCCGTGAGCACGCGGTAGGTGTCCTCGGAGAAGTCCTCATGGCCCGGGGTGTCCAAAAGATTGATGACGCAGCCGTTGTAGGGGAACTGCATCACGGAGGTCGAAACCGAGATGCCGCGCTCTTTTTCCATGTCCATCCAGTCGGATTTGGCGAAAGCGCCGGTGGAGCCGCGGCCTTTGACCTCGCCCGCGCGCTGGATCACCGAGCCGAAAAGCAGGACTTTTTCAGTGATCGTGGTCTTGCCGGCGTCAGGGTGGGAGATGATGGCGAACGTCCTGCGCCTTTTGATCTCATCGGATTCTTTTGACATATGCAGATATAAAAAAACCGTCCAACTTATTGAGCTGACGGCTGCGGGATTTTTAAATTCAGATTGGTTTTAAATGGTGCCCGGGATGAGACTTGAACTCATACCCAGTTACGGACTACCCCCTCAAAGTAGCGTGTCTACCAATTCCACCACCCGGGCAACTCATTTAACGGAGACATATGTTACCAAAAAATTTTTCCTTGTAAAGTTTTTTTTGAAAAATTAGCAAAGTTCCGTAAAGCGCCCGCGCGCCGGGCCTCGCCCGGGGCGGCGCGGCGCGTTTTTCCTCAGTAGCGGAAATCGCGCTCGTAGTCTGTCAGAACCGGCACATCGCGCCCGGTGAGCAGCTTCTCGTAGATGGCCGTGTACAGCAGCACGCGCTGCACGTAGCCGCGCGTCTCGTCAAAGGGGATGTTCTCGACGTACATGGCGGCGTCATGGTACCCGCCGTCATGCGAGATCCAGGCCTGGGCGCGCCCGGGCCCGGCGTTGTAGCCTGCCGAGGCGAGGATGCGGTTGCCGCCAAACTGCCCCAAAAGCTGTTTTAAGTAGGTCGAGCCGTAGCGGATGTTCGTGTCGGGATCTTTAAGCGAGGCCACGCCGCCGTAGCGCCAGCCGTTTTTGCGGGAGAGCACCTGCGCCGTCCCCGGCATGAGCTGCATGAGCCCCACGGCGCCTGCAGGCGAGCGCACCACCGGGTTTAGCATGCTCTCCTGCCTGGAGATCCCGTAGAGGTAGGCAAGCTTCACCCCGGTTTTTTGCGCGTGCGCGCGGTAAAGGTTGATAAACGAGAGCGGGAAGCGGTAATCGAGCGCGTCCCAGCGTTTGCCCTGCGCCACGGCCTGGATGGCCAGCTGATCGTTGCCGCTGCGCAGCGCCCATTCGCAGGCCGTGAGCGCCGTCGTCTCATCGGCGTGTCTGGCGATCTCGCGCCACTCTATAGCCTGGGCGGGATCTTCCATGGCGTAGAGCTCAAAAAAGCGCTGCAGCGCCGGGGCGCTTAAAACCTGCGGGCTCAAAGGCGTCGTGCGCTTTAAGCTGCTGTTGTTATAGCGCGGATGGATGCCCAAAGTCTGCGCGGCGAGGAAGCCGAAAAAGCTGCGATCGTTGGCGGCAAGGCGCAGCAGTTCGCGGCCTTCCTGTTTTTTGCCGGTGTTAAGCAGCGCCCTGCCCTTCCAGTACCTCCAGTTGGCCTCCTCAGAAGCGCTCTCGCCTAAAGCGTCTATAAGCTCCGGGATCTTTTTCCACTCGCGAAACCACACGGCCCGCCGCAGACGCTTTTCAGTGAGATCCGCGCCCATGGCATCTATGGGGAGGTTGTCATCCACCCATTTGAGCTCGGCCTTGCCTGAGGTCCTGCCCAAAAGGCCGTAGGCTATGGTGCGCACGATCTCGCGGCGCTGCACCGCATCGGGATGGTATTTGGCCTCAAAGGCTTCAAGCGCGGCGCGCGCGTCATTGGGGTTTTTCGCCGCGTAGCGGCGAAAGGCCAGCGCCGCGGCCTCAGGGGAGCTTAAGGTGTCGTACTTTTCGGGGGTGTCATAGACGCTCATGGCCTCAAAGGCCGCCTGCTGATAAGGTTCGCTCAGCGCGCCGGCGGCGCTTTGGGCGCTTCCTGAGTAATCACGCCTTGAGGTGTACAGCGAGGCAAAGCGCCTGGAGGCCGCCGCCTTTGAGAGGTAGCCTTTGCCGCTCCACACGGCGATGAGCCCTGAGCAGCCGTCAGGATAGCCGTCTTTTGAGGCGTAGAGCTCTGAGGCAAACGACACGGCGCGCGATCCGCCGTTTCCTGTGCTCAGTTCCGCCTCATACCAGCGGCACTGGCGCTCTTTCTCGTTCTTTTTGAGATCGGCAGGCTCGCTCATGCCGTAAGGGGCTTTGAAACCGTACATCTCGCGCACCTGGCGATAGCGCCCCTCTGAGGCAAGCACCGGGGTGTAGGCGTCAGAGAGCAAAAGCGAGAGCTCCTGATCGCCGCTGCCCTGCACAAACCTTAGCGCCTTGCGGTAATTGGCGTTTGAGACATTGGCGCGCAGCAGGTAATAGTCAAGGTAAATGTTTAAAGGATAGCCTTTAAGCGCCCCCTGCTGGTACTTTTCAACAGCCGCCGCATCCCCGGCAAAAGCCGCGTCCTTGGCCGCCTTGTAGGCGTCACGGCGCGCCTGCGCGGCCGCATCATAGCTGATATAGGGAGATGCGCCCTCGGCGCTTTGGGCGGCAAAACAGGGCTGGAGGGAGAGCGCGCAGGCGCTCAGGAGCAAAGCGGCTTTTAAAGACATGGGCGAACAGATCAAGCAAATAAAAATTTAAAAAAATTATAACACCGCGATTTTTCAGGCCTCAGGACCCAAAAACCGGCCCGCCGCACCCGCTGTTTAAGCTTTGCCCGTGAAGCTTGCTTTATGAAGAGGTTGCAGCCACCGGATGAACAGCAAGGAGATGCTCGTGGCGTCAATGCGCCTGTGGACGCACATATGAAAGAGGACGTTGGATTTGAAAGAAAGGGACTGACATCCTATAATTACATTGGAGGCAGTGCCTTACGGCATCGCTCCCATGATGTTTCATCAGAAGACCGGATGCACCAAGTCATCAAAATGATGAACACCAAGATGAGAAGTAACATTCTCATAATGAACTCCTTTGTCAGGAGTTGATCCACATCCGGGAAGTCGGCGGCATCCGGCTTCCCGAATGGCCGCTGTTTCCTTAGAAACATCCCCCATATTTTAGCATTCTCAATACACCATTAAAAACGGCTTACAGCAGTTCTGACGAAGCCGGACTGCGCAGCCGCACCTTCCTCCGCTCTGACCGAATTCCGGATGGCCGCAAAAAATGTGTTCTGAGCTTACGCAGGCTAAAAACAAGGGAGGCCGCAGCCTCCCTTTTTACACCCTGAACTTTCACTCTTACTTTAAGAAGATGTTGTAGTAGCCGATCGCCAGAAGCACGGCGATGAGCGGGGCGAGCACGAAGCGGTAGTAGCCAAAGAGCCTGACGCTCAGCTTCGGGCCGTCGCCTATGTTCACTTCATCGGTGTAGCGCTTCCAGTTCATGCCGGTCTTGGCCGTCACGAAGATCACCATGAACAGCGAGCCCAAAGGCAGGATGTTGTTGGAGATCAGGAAGTCCTGGAAGTCCATGATCGTCGAGCCTTCTCCCATGGGGTGCACATAATCGAGCACGTTGAAGCCCAAAAGCGGCGGGATCGAGATCAGCATGATGATGCAGAAATTGATGATCACGGACTTGCCGCGGCTGATCCCGAAGACCTCCATGCAGATGGCGATGATGCTTTCAAACACCGCGATGAGCGTGGACATGGCGGCGATGAGCATGAAGAGGAAGAACAGCGCGCCCCAGAACGAGCCGCCTGCCATGTTGGCGAACACGGTGTTCATGGTCACAAACAGCAGCGACGGGCCGGCGTCAGGCTCAACGCCGTAGGAGAAGCACGCCGGGAAGATCACGAAGCCTGCGAGCAGCGCCACAACGGTGTCGAGCACGGCAATCCAAATGCCTTCTGAGAGCAGCGTGTGCTTTTTGTTGACGTAGGAGCCGAAGATCTCGATGGAGCCCTGGCCCACGGACAGCGTAAAGAAGGCCTGGCCCATGGCGGCCCACAGCGCCTCGAGGAAGCCGTGTTCCTGCAGGCGCGACCAGTCAGGCTTTAAGTAATAGGAAATGCCCTCTGAAAAGCCCGGCAGCGTGAACGAGCGCACCGCCATGAAGATGAGCAGCGCGAACATCAGGATCATTAAAGGCTTCGTGATGTGCTCAAGGCCGCGGCTTACGCCCATGGCCAGGATCACGAAAGAAACCACGATCACGGTCGTCATGCACACGAACATCGTCAGGGGGTTGGCGAGCAGATCGGTAAAGTGCTGCCCGGCGACCTCCTTCGTAAGCCCCGGGGCAAAACTGCCCGTCATGAACTTTACGGTGTAATAGAGCATCCAGCCGGTGATCAGGCCGTAGAACGACATGAGAATGTACGAGCCCGGGATCAGCCAGAATTTGTTCAGATGCCATTTCGTGCCCGGAGCCTCGAGGATGTCAAAGGCCTTGGCAATTGACTTGCGCGAGGCGCGGCCAATGGCCAGTTCCACGGTCAAAAGCGGCACGCCCACGCCCAAAAGGAACGCGAGGTAGATGATCACGAAGATGGCGCCGCCGTACTGGCCGGTGATGTAAGGGAAACGCCAGACGTTGCCCAGGCCTATGGCGCAGCCCGCGGCGATGAGCAAAAAGCCCAGGCGGGTTGAAAACTGACTGCGTTCTGCCATTTTTTATTTAGCTCCTATTTGCAGAAAATTCCGATATAGCCCTGCACAAAGAGCGCTGCGATGATGAGCGGCAGGACAATTTTGTAATAAAGGCGCGCACCGCGGGGCAGCTTCACGCCCTTGCCGGTGTTGACCTCGGAGAGGTATTTGTCAAAGCCCCAGCCGCGCTTTAACACGACATAGAGCACGTAGCACATCGCGCCCAGAGGCAGGATGTTCTCGCTTAAGACGAAATCGTAGGTGTCGAGGATCGTGCTCTCCCCGCCCATGGGGTGGATGTCCGAGAGCAGGTTGTAGCCCAAAAGGCACGGCAGCCCCAAAAGGAGCACGGCGCAGAAGTTCACGCCCACGGCCTTAAGGCGGCTCCAGCCGAAGAGATCCATGCAGATGCCGATGAGGTTTTCAAAGACGGCGATGAGCGTCGAGACCGCGGCAAAGAGCATGAAGAGGAAGAAGATCCCGCCCCAAATCGCGCCGCCTGCCATATTCGTGAACACGGAGACGAGCGTCACGAAGATAAGCCCCGGGCCGGCGCCGGGCTCGATGCCGTAGGAGAAACACGCAGGGAAGATCACCACGCCGGCTAAAAGCGCCACGATGGTGTCGAGCACGGTGATGAGGATCGACTCGTAATAGAGCGAGTACTTGCGGTTCATGTAAGAGCCGAAGATCTGGATGGACCCAACGCCCAGGCCCAGGGTAAAGAAAGCCTGGCCCATGGCCGCCGACAGCGTCTGCGCAAGGCCTGAGGCCTCAATGTTTGCAAGGCTGGGCTTTAAATAATAAGCCATGCCCTCTGAAAACCCGGGCAGCGTGAACGAGCGGCATGCAAGGAAGATGAGCAGCAAAAACAGCAGCACCATCAAAGGCTTGGTGATGCGCTCCACGCCCTTGCGCACGCCTAAGGCGCACACGCCAAACGAGAAGGCGACGACAGCCAGCGTGCACAGGAACTGCACGCCCGGCATGCCCAGCATCTGGCCGAAATAGGCCCCTGCCTGGGCCTGATCGAGGTTCTGCCCAAAAGAGCCTGAGAACACCTTAACCATGTAATAGAGCATCCAGCCGGTCACCAGCGAGTAGAAGGCCATGAGGATGTAGTTGCCGGCGATCATCCAGTACTTGTGCTTTGCAAAGCCCGAACCCGGGGTGAGCGTTTCAAAGGAGGCGCCCAGCGATTTGCGCGAGGCGCGGCCCACGGCCAGCTCGATGCTCAGCATCGGGATGCCCACCAAAATGAGGAAGGCGATGTAGATAAACACGAAGATGGCGCCGCCGTACTGGCCGGTGATGTAAGGGAAACGCCACACATTGCCAAGCCCGATGGCGCAGCCTGCCGTGATCAGCAGGAAGCCTAAGCGGGATGAGAAAACTTCACGGGCCATATGATCAGCCTCCGAAAACCGAGACATAGCAGTTGGCGACAAGCACCGCTATGACAACCGGCAGCACATATTTGAAATAAGGGCGGCACCAGAGCGGGATCTTCGGGCCCTCGCCGCGGTTGGCTTCCTGGCAGTAATTGTCAAAACCCCAGCCGTTCTTCCAAGTGATAAAGACCACATAGAAGAGCGCGCCCAAAGGCAGGATGTTGTCGCTGATGATGAAGTCCTCGAGATCGAGGAACGAGCTGTTCCCGCCCATGGGGTGCACATCCGAGAGCAGGTTGAAGCCAAAGAGGCAGGGCAGCGAGATCACCAGGATGATGAAGAAATTCACGAGCACGGCGCGGCGGCGCGATGTCGTGAACGTCTCCATCCAGATGGAGATGATGTTTTCAAACACGGCCACGAGCGTCGAGAGCGAGGCGAACGTCATGAACATGAAGAACAGCCCGCCCCAGATCATGCCGCCTGGCATATGCGAGAACACGGAGACCAGCGTCACGAAGATCAGGCTCGGCCCCTGATCAGGCTGCACGCCGTAGGAGAAGCAGGCCGGGAAGATGATAAAGCCTGAGAGCAGCGCCACGACGGTGTCGAGCACCGTGATGGACAGCGACTCCGAGAGCAGAGTGCGGCTTGAGTCGACATAGGTCCCGAAGATCTGGATGGCGCCGATGCCGATGGACAGCGTAAAAAAAGCCTGCGCCATGGCCGCCGAGAGGATCTCGGTGAGCGAATGCTGCCTGAAGGCCTCGATGTTCGGGGCAAGGTAGTAGGAAATGCCCTGCTCAAAGCCGTCTAAGAAAAACGAGCGGCAGGCAAGGAACGTCAAAAGCAAAAACAGCAGCAGCATCATCGGCTTCGTGATGCGCTCCACGCCCTTGCGCAGGCCCATGGCGCAGATGCCAAAGCCTAAGGCCACGACAGCGAGCATGCTCATGAGCATGGACGCGGGCGATCCGAGCATGGAGGCGAAAGCCTGACCTGACTGCGCGGCGGTGGCGTCCGTGCCGAATTCGCCTGAGAAGCCTTTTAGGCAGTAGAACAGCATCCAGCCGGTCACCACGGAATAGAACGACATGAGCACATAGTTGCCCAGGATCATCCAGAACTTGTTCACGTGCAGCCGCGAACCGGGTTTCTCGAGGATCTCAAAGGACTGCGCCAGCGAGCGGCGGGAAGCGCGGCCCACGGCCAGTTCCATAGTCAAAAGCGGGACGCCGAGGGCAAAGAGGAAGCCCAGGTAGATGAGCACGAAGATGGCGCCGCCGTACTGGCCGACGATAAACGGGAAGCGCCACACGTTGCCAAGCCCGATGGCGCAGCCTGCGGCGATGAGCATAAAGCCCAGATGGGATGAAAAATGCTCGCGTGTTGCCATAAGTTTTTTCCTTTGCAAACAAAAGCCCGGAGGACGAGTGTCACCCTCCGGGCCGCAAACTCTCAGCGACGATTATTTCACATCGTTGTCATTGCTGTTTTCTGGTGCGTTTTCGCCCTGTTCGGGAGCAAAAGCGTCGGCAGCCTCGGATCCATCCTCATGATCGGCGCCGGCGGCATGGGCGTAAGGATCAGGCTGCTCAGCCTCAGCGGGGGCTTCTTCCTGGGCCTTGCCCTGCTCTTCCTCGAGCACGGCCTTGATGGACAGGCGGATCCTGCCGGAGTTGTCGATGTCGAGCACCTTGACGCGGACGTTGTCGCCCACCCTGAGGTAGTCGTTGATGTCCTCAACGCGCTCCTCGGTGATCTGGGAGATGTGCACCAGGCCGTCTTTGCCCGGGAGGATGGTGACGAAAGCGCCAAAGTCGGTGATCCTGGCCACAGTGCCTTCATAGATCTTGCCGACCTCAACCTCGGCCAGCAGATCCTGCACAGCCTTGACGGCGGCCTCGGCCGAGGCCTGCGAAGAGGCGGAGATCTTGACGGTGCCGTCGTCCTCGACATCGATCTGCGAATTCGTGGCCTGCTGGATGGCGCGGACGTTGTAGCCGCCCTTGCCGATCACTTCCTTGACCTTGTTGGCCGGGACCTTGATGCTCACGATGCGCGGGGCGAAAGGAGAGACGTCCTTGCGCGGCTCCGGGATGGCCTTGTGCATGATGTTGAGCAGATGCTGGCGGGCGGCGTGCGCGTCCGTCAGGGCCTGGGCCATGATCTCGCGGGTGATGCCGTCGGTCTTGATGTCCATCTGCAGCGCCGTGACGCCGTCGCGGGTGCCGGCGACCTTGAAGTCCATGTCGCCTAAGTGGTCCTCATCGCCCATGATGTCGGTGAGCACCGCCACGCGATCGCCTTCCTTGACGAGGCCCATGGCGATGCCGGCCACCTGGGCCTTGCAGGGCACGCCGGCGTCAAACAGCGCCAGGCAGCCGCTGCACACGGAAGCCATGGACGAAGAGCCGTTGGACTCGGTGATCTCGGAGACGAGGCGGATGGTGTACGGGAACTCCTCAAGCGAAGGGAGCACGGCGCGCAGGGCGCGCTTGGCCAGGCGGCCGTGGCCGATCTCGCGGCGCTTGGGCGAGCCGATGAGGCCGGTCTCGCCGACGCAGTACGGCGGGAAGTTGTAATGCATGATAAAGCGGTCGGTGCGCACGCCTGACATGTCTTCAAACGTCTGGGCGTCGCGCTCGGAACCCAAGGTGCACACGCCGATGGACTGGGTCTCGCCGCGGGTGAACAGCGCCGAGCCGTGGGTGCGCGGCAATATGCCGGTGGCGATGGTGATCGGGCGGATCATGCGCAGGCTGCGCCCGTCGATGCGCTTCTCGCCGTTTAAGATGCGCTCGCGCACCAGATCGCGCTCCATGCGGAAGAAGATCCCTTCGATCTCGTTCTCGCAGCCTTCCCATTTGGGATTTTCGGATATGAGTTTTTCCGTGACGGCGCGGTGGATCTCGGCCAGGCGGTTCTGGCGCTCGAGCTTGTCGACGATGCGGTAGGCCTCGCCCACCTCGTCAAACGATGCGGCGCGCACGGCCGCGACGAGTTCCTCATCGATCTCCGGGCGTTTCCAGTCCCACACCGGGCGGTTAACCTTGGCGGCGAATTCTTTGACGGCCGCGACGACGGTCTGCAGCTGCTCCTGGCCGTACATCACGGCGCCGAGCATCACAGACTCAGGGAGGATGTTGGCCTCGGACTCGACCATGACGACGGCTTTCTCAGTGCCGGCGACCACGAGATCGAGATCGGACTTTTTGCTCTCAGAGCTCAGCGGGTTTAGCACGTACTGGCCGTCGATATAGCCGACGCGGGCCGCGCCCAGCGGGCCGTGCCAGGGCAGGCCTGAGGAGGCCATGGCCGCGGAGGCGGCGATGATGGAGATGATGTCGGTCGGAACCTCGGGGTTTGCCGACATCACGGTGACGACGACCTGGGTCTCATTGACGAAGCCTGAGGGGAAGAGCGGGCGCAGCGGACGGTCGATCAGGCGGGAGATTAAGGTCTCGCCTTCAGTGGCGCGGCCCTCGCGGCGGAAGAAGCTCACCGGGATCTTGCCGGCGGCATAGGAGCGCTCCTGATAGTTGACGGTCAGCGGAAAGAAATCGCGGCCCTCAACTTCCTCATTGCGCTTGCACACGACGGTGGCGAACACCACGGTGTCGTCCATGGACGCCATGACCGCGGAATCGGCCTGGCGGCCGATGGCTCCGGTCTCCAGGGTGACAGTGTGCCTGCCGTATTTAAAGGTGTGGGTGATTGGCTTTAAATTCATCTCTTGAGTTTCTCCGTGCTGGATCCGCTTTGCTTTCGCGTTCGCGTCTTGCTCTGTTCCTGCGGATCACCTGCTAAAAATTGGGCGGCCCGAAGCCGCCCGTGCCAGCCGCTGATGATCAGCGACGGAGCTTAAGTTTCTGAACCACGGCAGCGTAGCGGCCGAGATCCTTCTCCTTCAGATAGTCAAGCATCTTGCGGCGCTGGGCAACCAGACGCAGCAGGCCGCGGCGGGAATGGTGATCTTTCTTGTGGGTCTCAAAGTGAGGCTGGAGATCGGCAATCCTGGCGGTCAGAAGGGCGATCTGCACTTCAGGGTAACCGGTGTCTTTAGGATTGCGGCCATACTCGGCGACGATTTTTGCTTTGGCTTCGGCAGTTAACATTTATTGCTCCTTTGTGATGACAGAATGTTAAAGGCCTGTTGTCCGATCACAAACTCAGAAACAGGCGTGCGCATTTTAACATAGCGCCGTCTCATTCAGCATCCAAGGCGGCAAAACATTCGCTGACCGATCTCACAAATTTCACACCTGCGCTTAACAAAGCGCTCCCCGGACATAAATCATTTGCGCCGCGAGGGGATCCTCAATTTTCCCTGCGCCTGGCACTTTGAGCTTTCGTAAGGGGCGAAGGCGCAGCGGCCGCAGTCCTGCCCGCAGCTTATGCTCCGACCCCGGCGTTTTTGCACGATGATGCGCCAGACAGCGAGCGCCAGGGCCAGAGCGATGAGGGCTGAGGCTAACGCGGTTGCCATGGTCACATCCCCAAAGCGGAGGCGGCAAGGCGCACGGCGTACGCGACAACCCAGGCCACGGCGCACTGGAAGATGATCATGACCAGCGCCGCCTTAAGCCCCGCCTCATGGCGCACCGTGGTGATCGTGGCAAGGCAGGGGGTGTAGAGCAGGCAGAACACGAGGAACGTCAGCGCGCCCAGCTGCGGCAGCGCCGCCTGCAGCGCCCCCAGGCTGCCGCAGACGACCGTGAGCGTTGAGACGACGCTCTCTTTTGCCAGGAAACCTGAGAGAAGCGCGGTCACGAGGCGCCAGTCGCCCAGGCCCAGCGGCGCAAACAGCGGCGCGGCGGCGCCTGCGAGATCGGCTAACATGCTCTGCTCTGAGGAGGCGACCAGGTTCAGCCCGAAATCAAAGCTCTCGAGGAACCACACGATCACGGTGCCTGCGAAGATCACCGTAAAGGCGCGCTCTATAAAATCGCGCGCCTTCTCCCACATGAGCAGCGTCACCGATTTGAGCGACGGGATGCGGTAATTGGGCAGTTCCATCACAAAAGGCACGGCCTCGCCGCGAAACAGCGTGTTCTTCGTAAAAAGCGCCACGAGCACGGCCATGGCAATGCCCAGGAAATACAGCCCGGTCATCACCGGGGCGGCGCTGCGCTCGAAGAAGGCATAGGTGATAAAAGCGTAGATGGGCATCTTCGCCCCGCAGCTCATGAACGGGATGAGCATCATCGTCATGCGGCGGTCGCGCTCTGAGGGCAGCGTGCGCACGGACATCACGGCGGGCACGGAGCAGCCAAAACCGATGAGCAGCGGCACGATGCTGCGCCCGGAAAGGCCCAGGCGGCGCAGCAGGCGGTCCATCACGAAGGCCACGCGCGCCATGTAGCCGCTGTCCTCAAGCAGCGACAAAAAGAAATACAGCACGACGATGATCGGCACGAAGCTTATGACCGTGCCGACGCCTGAGAACACGGCGTTGATGATGAGCGAGTGCACGGCTTTGGCCACGCCGTATTTAGTGAGCAGCGCATCTGTCAGATCCTGCAAATACGACAGGCCCGCGGCGATGAGATCCTGCAAAAATGCGCCTATGACGCCGAACGTCAGATAGAACACCAGCGCCATGATCCCCGCGAACACCGGGATGGCGGTAAAGCGCCCGGTCAGCAGCTTATCGATCTCGCGGCTGCGGCGGTGCTCGCGGCTCTCGCGCGGGCGGCGCACCGTGAGCGCGCACAGCTTGCGGATGAAGGCAAAGCGCATGTCGGCCATGGCGGCGCTGCGGTCAAGCCCGCGCTCTGATTCCATCTGCGCCACGATGTGCTCGACGGCGTCCTGCTCGTTCTCATCAAGCTTCAGCGCCTCCCGCACAAGGCTGTCGCCTTCTATGAGCTTGCCTGCGGCAAAGCGCAGCGGCAGCTGCGCGGCCTCGGCGTGATCCTCCACCAGGCTCATGATGCCGTGGACGGCGCGGTGCACGGCGCCGCCGTGATCGTCGCGTTCGCAGAAATCCTGCCTGCCGGGTTTTTCGCCGTAGCGGGCGATATGCAGGGCGTGATCTATGAGCTCGCCTATGCCTTCGTTTTTGGCAGCCGAGATCGGCACGACCGGGATCTTAAGCTGGTGCTCGAGCTCGTTGATGCGGATGGCGCCGCCGTTGCGCGTCACCTCGTCCATCATGTTCAGCGCCAAAATCACCGGCACGCCCAGCTCGAGCAGCTGCACGGTCAGGCAGAGGTTGCGCTCGATGTTCGTGGCATCGACGATGTTGATGATCGCCGAAGGATGGTGCTCAAGGATGAACCGGCGCGACACCACTTCCTCGCTCGTGTACGGAGAGAGCGAGTAGATGCCCGGCAGATCGACGACTGTCGCCTCCGGGTGATCGATGATCTCACCGCTTTTGGCGTCGACGGTGACCCCCGGGAAGTTGCCCACGTGCTGGTTGGATCCGGTAAGGCGGTTGAACAGCGTCGTCTTGCCGCAGTTCTGGTTGCCCACCAGCGCGAACACCAGTTTCCCCGGGTTTACGACCACATCGACGTGATCATGGTTGTAGTTGACCTCATCTTCCTCGCCAAAGCCCGGGTGCGGTCGGTCCTTTTCATATTCACCGCCCTCTGAGGCTGCGGCCGCGGCTGAGTGCACGCGGTCCACCGTGATCTTTTCGGCATCGGCAAGGCGCAGCGTCAGCTCATAGCCTGAGACCATGATTTCCACGGGATCGCCCATGGGCGCGTATTTGACCACGGTAAGCTCCATGCCGGGGATGACGCCCATGTCCAAAAGGTGCTGCCTTAAGGCGCCCGCGCCGCCCACGGCGATCACGGTGCCGCTCTGCCCGGGTCTGAGTTCGCGAAGATTCATGCCATAGTCTCCAAAGAGCCGGAGCTTAAAGCGCCCGGCCGGGTGCGGATTTTACGCCCGCAAAGTTAATTATGAAACAAATCATTGAGTTAGCCTGAACTAACTGCAAGCTGTTCCCTGAAAACGGGCAGAAAAAATCCCGCCTTCAAGGCGGGATCTTAAATACGGGATTTCGCGCTTAAGGCAGCACGAAGCCAATCTTCTTATAGACCTCATCGAGCGTCTTTTGCGCGCGCTCTGAGGCCTTCTGCGCGCCGTGGGCAAGGATCTCTTTTAAGTAGCCCTCGTCTGCGCGGATCTCCTGGTAGCGCTTTTGCACCGGCTCGACCATGGCGACGACGGCGTCGGCGACTTCGCTCTTGAACGTGCCGTACATCTGGCCCTTGAAATGCTCTACCAGATCCTCGACGCTGCGGCCGGTGGCGGCCGACATGAGCTCGAGCAGGTTCGACACGCCCGGTTTCTTATCCCAGTCGTAGGCGACGACCGGCGGATTGTCGGAGTCGGTGACAGCGCGCTTGAGCTTCTTGACTATGGAGGCCGGATCCTCAAGCAGCCTGATGACGTTGTTGGGGTTGTCATCTGACTTTGACATCTTCTTTGAAGGATCCTGCAGGCTCATGACGCGGGCGCCGGCCTTGGGGTAGTAGCCCTCGGGGAGCACGAAGGTGTCGCCGTAGAGCGCGTTGAAGCGGCCGGCGATGTCGCGGGTGATCTCGATGTGCTGTTTCTGATCATCGCCCACCGGCACGAGATCGGCCTGGTAGAGCAGGATGTCGGCGGCCATGAGCACCGGGTAGTCATAGAGGCCGGCGGAGACATTGCCCGCGCCGTAGCGCTTTGACTTGTCCTTGAACTGCGTCATGCGCTGCAGCTCGCCGAACTGGGTGTAGCAGTTGAGCACCCAGGAAAGCTGGCAGTGGGCGGGCACGTGCGACTGCAGGAACAGCACGCTCTTGTGCGGATCGATGCCGGCCGCCATAAAGATGGCCAGCACGTCGAACGTGCGCTGGTGCAGGAGCTTGGGATCCTGCCTGACGGTGATGGCGTGCTCGTTGACGACGCAGTAAACGCAGTCGTACTCATCCTGCAGGCCGACCCAGTTGCGCAGCGAGCCGATGTAATTGCCGATGGACAGTTCCCCCGACGGCTGAATGCCGCTGAAAATGATCTTTTTAGCCATGTTTTTCCTGTTCTCTAAGACGCGCAAGCCGCGAGCTTTTCCATAAGCTCCGTCAGCTCCGCAAAAGAGTCAAATCGATAATCGGGCCTGATTGTATCAGGATCGCCTGAGAAATAACCGTAGGTGAAGAAAACGGTGCACAGCGCGGCGTTAGCCCCTCCCTGCACATCGTTCTCGCTGTCCCCTGCCATGACGCAGCGCGCGGGAGCGGCGCCCAGCTTTGAGCACACGTGCAGCACCGGGCGCGGATCGGGCTTGCGCCAGGGCAGCACCTCGCCGCCTAGCACGAAGTCAAAATCAGGAAGCAGCCCCATAAACCCCAAAAGCGGTTTTGCAAACACCTCAGGCTTGTTCGTGCACACCCCAAGTCTGATCCCCAGGCGCCGGAATTCTTTGAGCCCTTCGCGCACTCCGGGATAGACCTCGTAGTTCTCGGAAAGCCCCTTTGTGTAGCTCTCGTTGAAAAAGCCGCGCAGCTTTTTTAAAAGCTGCGCGCTCACATCGCTCTGCGCGATGTCGCGCCGGCCTAAAGCCGAGCGGGCGAGCAGCATGTTAACGCCGTTGCCCACATAGGTGCGCGCCTCCTCAACGGAAGGAGGCTTGATCCCCGCGCTCTGGCAGGCCTGACGCGCGGCCAGCGCCAGCTGGGGCAGCGTGTTGGCAAGTGTGCCGTCGAGATCGAAGATCAGCGCCTGCGGCAGCGCCTGAAGCTTCATCCCTCAAGCCCTGCGCGCAGGGCTTTTACGGCTGCGGCGCGATCCTTGGCGCCAAAGAGCGCCGAGCCCACGACAAACACGCGGGCGCCGGCGTCGGCAATCTCGCGGATGTTCTGCGCGCTCACGCCGCCGTCAACCTCGATGAGGATGCGCCTGGGGGTCTCGCGCACCGCCATGCGGCGGATGTCCGAGACTTTCGTCACGCAGGCGGGGATGAGCTTCTGGCCGCCAAAGCCGGGGTTTACGGTCATGACGAGCACGAAATCCAGGCGCTCCCACAGATAGGAGAGCATTTGCGGCGGCGTGGAGGGATTGAGCGCCAGGCCGGCCTTGCAGCCGCGCTCCTGAATGTGCGCGAGCAGGCGTTCGGCGTGCGGGCAGGCCTCAGGGTGGAACGAGATCCACGAGGCGCCGGCGTCTATGTATGAATCGACTACCTGATCATTTGCCGGATCCGTCATAAGGTGCACGTCAAAGACGGCGTCGGGGAAACGCTTGCGCAGCTGTTTTAAAAACATCGGCCCGAACGTCAGGTTCGGCACGAAGTGGTAGTCCATGACATCAAAGTGGATGATGTCAGAGCCGGCCTTGAGCGCGTCCTCGACGTCATCGCCCAGCTTTAAGAGATCCGCCGACAGGATCGATCCTGCCAGCAGGAATTTTTTATCTGCCATTTGCAGCAAGCCTTCTCTCGGATTGTATGCGGTCAAATGTCTTGGCAAAAGGCCCGCCGCGGCGCAGCGAGGCCGGAAGCGAGCGCGCCTGACGCATAGCCTCGGCAGGCGAGGCGTAATCGCCGGCCACCAGCACATACCACGGTTTGCCCTCGCGCACGGTCTCATAGACCCAGTAGCGCCCCTGCACGTACTCTGAGGCCTGCACGACCTGGGCGCGGCTGCGCCCGGCGATCACCTGCAGGCTGTAGTGCCCGGGGTTTTTGGAGTCAAGCTCGGCCGCCGCCCCGGGTATGCCCTGCCCGGTGACGACGCGCGCTGATGATGAAGCCCCTGACGAAGAGCCGCGGCGGCGCTGCTGCTGCCTGGGTTCGGGTTTGGCAGGCTTGGCAGGCTTGTCATCCAAGGCCGCTGCGGCCTTGTCGGCCTCAGCCTTGGCCTGGGCCTGCTCCAAGGCGGCTTTTTCAGCCTCATCACGGTCAGCCTGGGCCTGTTTTTCCTGCTGTGCCGCCAGTTCCTCGGCCGCCTTGCGGTCTTCCTCGTCCTCGCGCGCGATCTCGTCTATGCGCAGCGCGTTGTCGGCGCGGGAAACCACGGGCGCGGCCCCCTCTTTTTCAGCTTTTGGCTGCTCCGGCGCCTTAGCGCCCTGGTCGTTTTTTACTTCAGATCCTTCCAGGCGTCGTTGGGGTAAGCCCGGATCTATTTCTGATCCGGCCTCGCTCTTCTCGATCTTGTCGAGGGTGTCGCCACGCAGGGTTACTGAATTCCTGGACTGTGCGTCAGGGGTGTTGGATTCTATGCCCTCTCCCACGTCAGGGAGCAGGCCGCCATCGTCGGTCACCGGCTCGGACTCCGTGCCTTTGGGGCCTTCAGGGGCTTTGACATCGGTCTGATCCGTAGGCGTCGAGGCGCGCAGCGGGTTGGCCGCGGTCTGCGCAGCCTCCCGCTCCTCCTCGGTCACCGGCCCCTGATCGGCTGAGCCTGAGGCCGAAGCTGAGGCATCGCCGTCCTGCCCCTGGGCGCTGCCGGCTGCGGCGGCGTTACTGCCTGATGAGGCCGCGCCCGCCCCGGTGTTTCCTGAGACCTGGACGGCGCTCTGCGGGCTTTCCTGCTGCGAGCTGCCGCCGAAGAGGCCTGAGAGGAACGAGGTGCCCATAAACAGCGGCACCATGCAGGCCAGCACGATGATGATGCAAACGATGGTGATAAAAATGCCGGCGCTGCCGTGTTTTTTCTTAGCGGCGCCTTTTATTGAGCCGTTGGCTGCCGGGGGAACATCCCCTGCAGTAAATTTTGGATCCGCCATAAGTTTCTCCGTCTGTGCGATCACTGCCCCTATATTACCCTTACACTCCTCATAAAGGCCAATGACGGACGGCAAAATCACCCTGAAAACCCGCGGCATCCCGGCCTGCGTGAACATTTTTTCACCCAGATCCTCGCTCTCCTCCAAAGTCAGCGGCGGGACGGCGAGCTCTTCGATCTCAGGCCCCGGCGAGGGGCGCTGCTGCTCCTGCGCCCACAGCGGATGGCAGCTTAAGAGGAAAGAGAAGCGCCTTGAGGGCTGCTGCTGCGCGCACAGCGTGCGCAGCTCTGTGAAGAACCCCGAAACGGCGGTGTCGATGTCGTCGGCGACCACGAGGATCTTGCGGCGCCCGGGGATGTTCTGCTGCGTGAGCGCGTCCGGGAGATTCACGTCCAGATCATGCCCGCGCCCGGGCAGCAGCTGCTGCAAGAAGAGCTCGCGCAGCCTTGAGGGATCCTGATCGCGGGTACAGGGCAGGAAGATCGTCTGGAATTTGCCCTCCAGGGCGTTTACGGCCTGCTCGCACAGCGTGGTGCGGCCCGATCCGCTGTCGCCTGAGAGCAGCACGAACGCGCCGGGCTCGGAGATCTTTTGGATCAGGGCCTCTAAAAAGCGCTCGCGGCTGGTTTTAACGGTCCTGGTGTCAGCCACGCTGCGCTTCCTTGAATTCTGCGATGAGGCCTGAGACCTCCTGATCCGAGACGTCGGTGTAAAGCCCGGCGGCGCCGATCTTTTGCGGCAGCACGTAGCGGATCACGCCGCGGCGCACTTTCTTGTCGTGGCGCATCAGGCGCAGGAAATCCTCAGGCTGCATCTGATCGGGGATCTTCACGGGCAGGCGGCAGCGCTCCGTGAGATCGCGGATGCGCCTGAAATCATCATCGCCTATGAGATTGCGCGAGCGCGCGAGCGCCGCGGCGATGACCAGCCCCAGTCCCACGGCCTCGCCGTGCAGCCAGGTGCCAAAGCCTAAGTAGGCTTCAAGCGCGTGGCCGAAGGTGTGGCCTAAGTTTAAGATGGCGCGCAGCCCGTGCTCCTGCTCATCCTTGCCCACGACCTCGGCTTTGATCTCACAGCAGCGGCGCACGATGTGCTCGAGCACCGCCTGATCATGTTCAAAGACCTTTTGGGCATGCTGCTCCAGCCACGAGAAGAATTCCCCGTCATAGATGATCCCGGTTTTGACGACCTCGCCCATGCCCGCTGAGAGCTCGCGCGGCGGCAGAGTCTTTAGCGCATCCAGCGAGGCGATCACGGCTTTGGGCTGCCAGAACGCGCCTATCATGTTCTTGCCCAACGGATGGTTGATGGCGGTCTTGCCGCCTACTGACGAGTCGACCATCGCCAAAAGCGTCGTCGGGATCTGCACATACGGCACCCCGCGCTCATAGCAGGCTGCGGCAAAGCCCGTCATGTCGCCGACGACACCGCCGCCTAAGGCCACGAGCGCCCCGTCGCGGCCGAAATCATGCTCCAAAAGCGCCGTTAAGATCTGCATCCAGGAATCGGCGGTTTTGTACTTCTCGCCGTCTTTTAAGATGCACTCTGAGACCTTAAAGCCCGCCGCCTCAAGCGAGACTTTCACACTGTTTAAATACAGCGGGGCGACGGTGTCGTTGGAGACGACCATCAGATCCGTGACTTTGGGCAGCGCGTCTCTCACGTGCTCCCCGTAACTGAGCTTTGAACCGATGAAGATGGGATAGGAGCGCTCCCCCAGTCCCACGGTTACAGTTTGCATGCCTTGCTCCTTGCTGTCAGCCCCGGCATTTTGCCAAAGCCTTTTTAATAAGTTCCACGCATTCGCGCACGCTGTGCGCCGCGCTGTCCACGGTGAAATCGCAGATGCTGCGGTAGAGCGGATCGCGCACCTTTAACAGCTGCTCAAGCCGGCCTTTGCGATCGTCAGTGGCGATCATCGGCCTCCCGTTGTCCTTTAAAGTGCGGCGGTAGGAGGTCTCAGCGTCGGCCGTGAGATAGCAGACTATGCCGTGATCTTTTAAGATCCCAAGGTTCTCAGGCGTCGTGACGATGCCGCCTCCGGTGGCCGTGATCGCCTGGTGCTTAAGGCTTGAGCGCAGCGCCGCCGTCTCGCGGACGCGAAAACCGCGCTCGCCTTCTTTTTCAAAGATCTCCGGGATGCTCATGCCCGCCTCACGGACAATCACCTCGTCAAGATCCAAAAACGGCCTTTCAAGCACCAGCGCCAGCGACTTGCCGATGCTGGATTTGCCGCAGCCCATCGGGCCTACGAGAAAGATCCTCTCCTGCCTGCTCATGTTCGTTTAGGCTTTGCAGCTTTTCCCTTGTTTCAAGAGCCCGCAGCGCGCGGCGTTTAACCGTATTTGCCGGCCTGAAATGCTAAAATAACGCAGATTTTCCGCCGGGGGACGCCCCGGCCGCGGCTTTACGCCGCACCGTCAAATCATATCATCATCAATAGTTGCAAGGCATGAGGGAACCGCCGCACGGCCATCGCAGTGCGGAAGCGGATCCTGAATTCGGCCCTGGAGAGCGTGTGAAAAACTTCTGGCGTTCAGTCCTGTGGGGCGGACTGTTTCTGGGAGCGGCCTCATCGGCCGCGGCAGCCGGCTTTTACTACAACTCGCTTGGGGATCTCCCCGATGTGAACGAGCTCAAGCGCGTCAGCTTTGAAACCCCGATGCAGATCTTCACCCGCGACGGCAAGCTCATCGGCGAATTCGGCGAAGCCAAACGCATCCCGGTGCCGCTCTCTGAGATCCCCAAAAAGCTTCAGCAGGCTTTTCTGGCCATTGAGGACAGCCGCTTCTACGAGCACTCCGGCATAGATCCCATCGGCATCATGCGCGCCGTGGCCGTGGCCGTCGGCAACTCCGGCAACGCCACGCAGGGCGCCTCCACGATCACGCAGCAGGTGGCCCGCAACTTCTTCTTAACCCGCGAGCGCACTTTAAAGCGCAAGCTGCGCGAGATCTTCATCTCGCTGCGCATCGAGCAGGTGCTCACCAAAGACGAGATCTTAGAGCTCTATTTAAACAAGATAGCCTTGGGCCACAACGCTTACGGCGTGGCCGCGGCCGCCCAGATCTACTACGGGCGGGATCTTAAAGATCTCACCTTAGGCCAGATGGCGACCATAGCCGGCCTGCCCAAAGCCCCGTCGACCTTAAACCCGATCTCCTATCCTGAGCGTTCGCGCGCGCGCCGCAACACCGTGCTCGCCCGCATGCTCGATCAGGGCTTTATCACCAAGGCCGAGTATGAAACCGCCTGCGCCGAGCCCTACAAGACCGTAAAGCACGGCGCGCCTTTGGAAGCCTACGCCCCGTATGTGGCCGAAAACGCCCGTCAGTTCGCGCTCGACAGATTCGGCGAGAGCGCCTACACCGACGGCCTTAAGATCTACACGACCGTCGATTCCAAAAACGCCGAGGCCGCCCACTATGCCGTGTTCAAGGGCGTGACGTCCTACGATCACCGCCACGGCTGGCGCGGGCCGCTGCTCAACACCGCCGCGCTCCAGGGCTTTGACGGCGGCGCGGACGCGCGCGAGAAACTGCTGCGCGAAAACGATCTCTACCACTACATCTTCCCGGGCCTCATCACTCTCATAGACGATGAGGCTAAAACCGCCTCGGCCGTAACCCGCGGCGGCTCGCTCATCACCATCCCCTGGGAGGGCATGAAGTGGGCCTCGGCGTTTAAGACCGACCGCAGCCAGGGGCCGGCGCCGCGCAAGCCCTCGGATGTGCTCAAAACAGGGGATCTCATCTACTGGTTCCAGGACGAAAAAGGCCAGTACACGCTCACACAGCTGCCTGAGGTCGAGTCGGCGCTCGTGGCGCTTGATCCCTACACCGGCGCTGTCGAGGCGCTCGTGGGCGGCTTTGATTTTGAGAAGAGCAAGTTCGACCGCACGACCCAGGCCAAGCGCCAGGTGGGCTCTAACTTTAAGCCTTTCCTCTATTCCTCGGCTGTGGCCAAGGGGATCAGCATCAACTCCGTGTTCATGGATGAACCGCTCAAGACCTGGGATCCGGGCTCGCGCACCTGGTGGGAGCCTAAGAACACGCCTAACCGCTATGACGGCATCATGACCCTGCGCGAAGGCCTGGCCCGCTCCAAGAACGTCATCTCCGTGCGCCTGATCCGCCAGGTAGGCGTGGCCAACGCCGTAACCCATGTGCAAAAATTCGGCTTTGAGATCCCAAAATCCCAGCAGGTCGAGTCCATGGCTTTAGGCACCGTGGAGACGACGCCGCTTGATCTCGTGGCAGGCTATGCGACCTTCGCCAACGGCGGCTTCAGGATCACGCCCTATTTCATCGACAAGATCACCAAAGGCGATCAGCTTGTCTATCAGGCCGATCCCAAACGCGCCGATCCGCACGCGCCTGATCGCGTGATCAACGCCATCGCGCTCACCTATGACGATCAGATCCCCGAAAACCCGGAACTGCCGCCGCAGGTGCTCTCCCACGGCAACGCCTACATCGTGGCCGACATGATGCGCTCCGTCGTCTACGGCGGCAGCGGCATTTCCGGCCCTTACTGGGGAACCGGCGGCCGCGCCTACAACATCACCGGGCGCAAAGATCTCCACGGCAAGACCGGCACGACAAACGACGTCCACGACGCCTGGTTCTCAGGCTTTGACACAAACCTCGTGGCCACGTCCTGGATGGGCTTTGACACCGATCGCGATCTCGGCTACTCCGCAAGCCAGGGCCCCGAAGGCGGCGCCTACTCGGCGCTGCCGGTGTGGGCCGAGTTCTTCAGGCTCGCCCAGCACGGCGTGCCCGAGCAGAACATGGACAAGCCTGCCGACGTAAAGCAGTGCTCCAATGACGGCATCTCCGATCTCTGCCTTAAAGGCTCGCAGGCCATCTCAGAGAGCGGCGCTGCGAGCGCTCCTGAAGAAGGCGCCGGAGAGGATGGCGCACCGGCCCAGGGCGGCAATTCGTCCGACACCGGCACGGGCTCAGACGACATCTTCTGAGCTCAACCCTGATCTCAGGCCGTGCAGGCGCAAGCCTGCACGGCTTTTGTTTTGCTGCCGCCAAAGCGCGCCACCCCGGATGAGAGCGTGAGGATCCAGCCGCTTACAGGTTTTTGCCTGCAGCCAGAAAAAACCGGAAGGTAAAACGCCGGGACCGGGGCTGAGGAGCAGCGCGGCGCAGGATATAAAAAACCCTGTCACCTCAAAGGCAACAGGGTTTCTTTTATTCAAGGGGTTTTAAGCCCCCGGCGCATGGCGCATGAATTACATCATGCCGCCCATGCCGCCGCCCATGCCGGCAGCAGCGGCTGCGGCAGCGGCATTGTCCTTGTCGTTCTTCGGAGCGTCGGCGATCATGCACTCGGTGGTGATCATGAGGCCGGCGATCGAAGCGGCGTACTCAAGGGCGGAACGGGTCACCTTGGTAGGATCCAGGATGCCCATCTCCAGCATGTCGCCGTACTCGCCGGTGGCAGCGTTGTAGCCGAAATTGGCCTTGCCGTCGCGGACCTTGTTGGCGACCACGGAGGCCTCTTCGCCGGCGTTGGCAACGATCTGGCGCAGCGGGGCTTCCATGGCGGTCAGAGCGACCTTGATGCCCACATTCTGATCCTGGTTGTCGCCCTTGAGGCCGGCGATCTTCTTGGCAGCGTGCAGCAGCGCAACCCCGCCGCCAGGAACCACGCCTTCTTCAACAGCGGCGCGGGTGGCGTGCATGGCGTCCTCGACACGGGCCTTCTTCTCTTTCATGGCGACCTCAGTGGCGGCGCCGACCTTGATGACGGCAACACCGCCGGCCAGCTTGGCAACGCGCTCCTGAAGCTTCTCGCGATCGTAATCGGAGGTGGACTCCTCGATCTGCTTGCGGATCTGATCGACACGGTCCTTGATGGCGGCCTTGTCGCCCTTGCCCTTGACGATTGTGGTGTCATCCTTGGTGATGACGACCTTCTTGGCCTCGCCTAAGTCATCGAGCGTGGCCTTGTCCAGCTCCATGCCGAGCTCGGAGGAGATGACAGTGCCGCCGGTGAGGATGGCGATATCCTGCAGCATGGCCTTGCGGCGGTCGCCGAAGCCAGGAGCCTTGACGGCAGCGACTTTCACGATGCCGCGCATATTGTTGACCACTAAGGTGGCCAGAGCTTCGGACTCAACGTCCTCAGCGATGATCAGCAGTGACTTGCCGCCCTTGGCAACGCCCTCGAGGATCGGGAGGATGTCGCGGATGTTGGAGATCTTCTTGTCGCACAGGAGGATGTACGGATTTTCGAGCTCAACGGTGGAGGTGTCAGCCTTGTTGACGAAGTACGGAGAGAGGTAGCCGCGGTCGAACTGCATGCCTTCCACGACATCGAGCTGATCCTCGAGGCCCTGGCCGTCTTCAATGGTGATCACGCCGTCGTGGCCGACTTTCTCCATGGCCTCAGCGATGAGGTTGCCCACGGTGGCGTCGGAGTTAGCGGAAATGGTGCCGACCTGGGCGATGGACTTCTGATCATCGCACTTGGTGGACATCTTCTTGAGCTCATCGGTGGCAGCGGCGACAGCTTTGTCGATGCCGCGCTTTAAGTCCATCGGGTTCATGCCGGCGGCCACAGCCTTGAGGCCTTCGTTCACGATGGCCTGGGCCAGCACGGTGGCGGTGGTGGTGCCGTCGCCTGCGGCGTCATTGGACTTGGAAGCGACTTCCTTGACCATCTGAGCGCCCATGTTCTGGAACTTGCCCTCAAGCTCGACTTCCTTGGCAACGGTCACGCCGTCTTTGGTGATGAGCGGTGCGCCGTAGGAGCGGTCGAGGACCACGTTGCGGCCTTTAGGGCCTAAGGTAACCTTGACGGCATTGGCAAGGACATTGACGCCTTCGAGCATCTGCGAACGGGCGTCGTTACCGAAAAATACCTGTTTTGCTGACATGTTATTTAAACTTCCTGGTTAAAAAATCTGATTAGTCTTCAACGATGGCCATGATGTCGCTCTCAGAGAGGATGAGCACGTCATCCCCGTCCAGGCGCTCTTTCTTCGTGCCGTAGCCTTCGTTGTAAATCACGGTATCGCCGACTTTGACGGCCATCTTGGCAGTCTCGCCGTTGTCGAGCAGACGGCCCTTGCCGACAGCCACAACCTTGCCGCGGGTGGATTTCTCAGCCTGCTTGCCGAGAATGATGCCGCCTTCGGACTTCTTCTCTTCTTCAAAGGGTTTGACAATAACGCGATCGTACAAAGGAACTAATTTCATGTTGACCCCGGTGAATCACCGCTAAAAGTTTCTCTGAGGACGATGAACAGGCTCGTCCGCTGCCCCGGCCCGAAATTGCTTTCGCGCCGTTAGATTTTTTTGACAACTAGGTAAATGGGGATGGTTTTCCCCGTTTCAAGAATAAAAGCGCGCTTTTGCGATTAATACGTTTTATTGTTTGATCTGCAAAATAATATTTTTAAGATTTTTCTTTGGCGCCTGCGGATGCGGCCTGGAGTTTTTTGAGGGGAATGTCCCTGCCGCGCCCGCGGGATCTGCCCAGCTTGGCGCGGGCCGTGAGGATCATGCCGAAGATGATGATCGCCCCGCCCAAAATCTGGGAGATGAGCAGCGTCTCGTCTAAGAGCAGCACGCCCACGAGGGCGCCTGCGATCGGCACGATGTAGCAAAAAGATCCGGCCTTGCTCGCGCCCACGCGCAGCACCGCCCAGTTCCAGCCGATAAAGGCGATGAGCCCCGGGCCTAAGACCATGAAGGCAAATGTAAGGCAGTCGCCCGTGTCCATGGGCTCATAATGCAGTTCCCCGGCAAGGGCGCCGCCTGCAAAGCACAGCGCCATACCCATCATCCCCGACCAGGCCGTGGCCGCCGCCGCGTTGTAGCGCGCGGGCAGGTACCAGCTGATCACGGTGTAGACAGACCACATGGATTCGGCGACAAGCACGATGAGATCGCCTGCGTTGACGTCCATGCGCAGCAGCGCCGCCGGATCGCCGCGCGTCACGATGCACACCGCGCCCTGGCAGGCGATGAAAATCCCCGCCCATCCCAAAGGGCTTAGGCGCTCGCCGATGATGAGGAACGCCAGCACGCTCGTGACGGCCGGGCCCACGGATTCTATGAGCGCGGTGTTCGAGGCCGTCGTGTAATGCAGGCCTAACATTAGCAGGCCGTTGTGCAAAAACACCCCGGTCGCGCCCATCAAAAAGAGCACGAACAGCGTGCGCCCTTTGGGGATCCACTGTTTAAACTGCCCCGAGAGGATGAGGAAGACAAAGATCAGCGAGGCCATGCAGAAAAAGCGGATCCCCGTAAGCAGCAGCGGCGAGAGCTTGGCTGCCAGCACTCTGCCGCTTGCCGGCGTGCCGCCCCACAGCAGGCACGCGAGCACCAGCATCGCGTAATATTTCGCCTTGTCCACCGCCGCCTCCGCTTAAAGCCTGGCTGAAAAAAAGCTCAGTCCTTTTTCTGATCTTTGCCGCTGTCCTGAGGCAGCGGATCTTCAACTTCCGTGTAGCTCGCGTCCACCGTGGTCCCGCCGTAATGGCGGTGCTCAAAGCCGCGGGCAAAGCCTGAGATGCCTGACATGCCCGCTTTTTTCATGAGGCGGCGCTCCAGCAGGCGCTGCAGCGGCGGCAGCAGGATCAAAAGCCCTAAAACATCGGAGATAAACCCGGGGAAGATAAAGAAAAACCCCGCCAGCGGCACCCACAGCAGCGACAGCCGCGGCACCGGATCCTCAGCGGCGCTGACCACCGCTTTGCGAAAGCTCAGCTTTACGAGCACGGTCCCGATCATCATGGACACAAAGAGCGCCGTGAGCGTGCCGAACACGCCCGCCGTTTGGCCTACTTTGATGATGACGGCGATCTCGGCGACAAAGAGGATCAAAAGCGCGGGGAAAATTTTAAACATGGGATCTCCTATGTAAGGCGCGTGCCTGCGCCGGCGTTGTCCGCTATTATATGAGAGCACATAAGCTTTAATAACCTGCTGCCAATTAAGATGCACCGCTCACCTTTTCCTCGCATAATGCTCAGCCTTCTGGCCGCTTTGGCTCTGCTCTGCCTGAACGCCCCGGCTTTTGCAGAAGATCTTGACGAGAGCCTGTTTGATTTGGGCGCCCCCGCGCAGGAGGCCCAGGCCTCCGCGCCCAAAAAGACGCCTTTTGCCGTTGCCGCCTCCTTTGATGAGAAAAAAGCCGAGGCCGTGTTTACGGTTACCGTGCAACAGGGCGCCTACGTCTACATCGACTCGCTTAAAACAGAATTTCAAAACGCCCAGGGCGGCGCGCCCATCCTGCCTCAGGGCACGCCGCACCGCGGGCCTGACGGGCAGGCGCGCGACATAGTTACCGGGGATTTTAAGGTAAGCGTCACCGTGCAAAGCGCCGCCGCAGGCGCCGAGGCCGCCCTGACGCTCCAGGGCTGCGATCAGGCCGGGATCTGCTACCCGCCGCAGCGCGCGGCGCTTGCCCTTCCTGAAATCAAAGGGGCGGCCGCATCAAACGGCGTGAGCTCGGTGGCGCCGCAAAAAAAAAGTGAAGAGTCGTCCTTTGACGGCAGCCTTGCCCTGACGCTCGCGCTGTTCGTGCTTTTGGGCATGGGGCTTGATCTCACGCCCTGCGTGCTGCCGATGCTCGGCGTGTTCACCGCGATGATCTTAGGCGGCGGGCGCCGCAGCCTGGGCGGCGCGGCGGCGCTGAGCTTTTCCTACCTTGCAGGCCTCGTGCTCTCCTACACGCTCTTAGGCTGGGTGATCGCCTCAGCCGGCATGTCCGCGCGCGCCCTGCTCTCAAGCCCGTACGTGAGCGCCGCGATCGCGCTCGTGTTTTTGATCTTCGCGCTCGACTGCCTCGGGGTGATCACCATCAAGGTCCCCGAGCTCATGAACGGCGCGATCCGCAGGCGTCTCTCCTCGCAGCGCCGCGGCGCGATCACCTCGGCGGCAATCTTCGGGGCGCTCTCAGGCCTGCTCACGACGCCCTGCACCTCCGCCCCTCTGGCAGGCGCGCTGCTCTATGTGGCAAAAGACGGCTCGGTGCTGCGCGGCACGCTGATGTTTATGGCCATAGGGTTAGGCATGGGCCTGCCGCTCTTTGTCGCCGGGCTCTTCGGCCCGCGCGTGCTGCCCAAGCCCGGCAAGTATTCAGCCTACGTAAGAAAGCTCATCGCCCTGCCTTTGGTGTTTGCAGCCGGTTTGATGCTGCTGCCGCTTTTTGCTTACGCACTGTGGTTTGAGATCGGCCTTGCGATGCTTCTGACAGCGATCTTCGTGTGGGTGAGCATGTCCGCTTTGGGCGCGGGCGGCATGATCTCGCGCGCCGCCGTCTCCTGCCTCTACGCGCTGTGCGCGGGTTTTGTCTGCCTTAAGACCTTCACCCCTGCGACCGACAGCGGCTTTGACACTCTCAGCGCCTATGCCGAACTGCAAAGCCTGGGGCAGAGCCCGGTCTATGTGACGTTCTCTGCCTCATGGTGCGAGAACTGCCACGCGCTTGACCGCAAGGTCTACTCGGGAAAAGAGTTCGCGGATTTTGCAGCGGATCTGGGGCTTAAAACCGTCAGGTTTGACTTAAGCGATCCCCAAAGCCCTGAGAGCGCCGAGCTCATAGAGCGCTTTGGCGTGCAGGGCGTGCCCGCGGCCGCCGTCATAAAAAACGGCAAAATCTCAGGACTGCTCTCAGGCTACCAAAGCCTTGAGGACATCAAAGGCTTTATAAAAGCGCAGCTCCAATAAGGAGCCGCGCACAAACCGGGATTTCTTCCTCAAAGCGCCGGCTTTTCTCCCTGCGCCGCCCCGATGCAGTCATAGGCAAAGCCCAGGCTTTGGGCTTTTTTGGGATCGAGCATGTTGCGCAGATCTTCAAGCACCGGGCGGCGCATGAGCTCTTTTGCCCGCGCAAGATCGAGATCCTTGAACTCCTTCCACTCCGTGAGCACGGCGCACACATCGGCGCCCTCAAGCGCCGCGTAGGCATCAGGGGCAAAGGAGACTTTGTCCCCGAAGATCTTTTTGGCGTTGTCCATGGCCTTGGGGTCAAAGATCACCACGTTGTCGGCGCCTAAAAGCAGCAGCTCGCGCACGATGTCGACAGCCGGGCTTTCGCGGCAGTCATCCGTGCCGCCCTTAAAGGCGATGCCCAGCACCGCGATGCGCGGCTTTGAAACGCCGGATGCGGCCTTGAGGATGCGGCGGGCCATGAGCTTTTTGCGCAGCACGTTGCCTGAAATGGCGCTCTGGATGAGCGTCAGATCGACGCCGACCTCGCGGGCCATGTAATCCATGGCCAGCGTGTCTTTGGGGAAGCAGCTGCCGCCAAAGCCCGGGCCCGGGTTTAAAAACTTCGGGCCGATGCGGCTGTCAAGGCCGATGCCCAAAGCCACGTCGCGGATGTCCGCCCCGGCGTGCTCGCAGAAATTGGCCAGCTCGTTGATGTAATGGATCTTCATGGCCAAAAACGAGTTAGAAGCGTATTTGATGGTCTCAGCCGAGCGCCTCTTTACACAGAGGAGCTGCGTTTTCCCCGCCATGGGCGCATAGAGCTTTTTCAGCACGGCGCGGGCGCGCTCGGACTCCGTTCCTATCACCACGCGATCGGGGTTGAAGAAATCGTGCACGGCAAAGCCTTCGCGCAAAAACTCCGGCAGCGACACCACGTCAAACTCCGCCTGCGGGTTTTTCTCCCGGATAAGCCGCTCGACCCGATCACCTGTGCCCACGGGCACCGTGGACTTGTCGCAGATCACGGTATAGCCGTCAAGGCACTCCGCCATTTCCTCTGCCGCCGCGTACACGAAGCTCAGATCCGCAGCTTTCGTCACCGGATCAGGCGGCGTGCCCACAGCGATGAGCACAACATCGGCGCCCCGGACGCCCTCGCGCATGGAAGTCGTAAACTTTAGCCGCCCTGAGGCGGTGTTCTTTTTAAAAAGCTCACAAAGCCCCTCTTCAAAAAGCGTGAGGCGCCCTGCTTTTAAAACCTCGATTTTCTCCGCGATCTTGTCGATGCAGACGACCTCGTTGCCGAGCTCGGCAAAGCCGACGCCCGAGGGCAGGCCCACATAGCCTGTCCCGATAATTGCGATCTTCATATGCTGTCCGATATCCTGTTATCAGTTGCGCTCTGCGATCTCCGCGTAGAGCTGCTGGTAGAGCGAGGTCATGGCCTCAGGCGAATTCTCATCGGCTTTTTTAAGGCCGCCTGCGATAAGCCGCGAGCGCAGTTCCTGGCTGTCGTGGATGCTTAAGATGGCTTTGGCCAGCGACTGCGGATCCCCGGGCGGCACGAGCAGCCCGCTCTGCGCGTTTTCCACCAGATCCGGGATGCCGCCGACGTTCGAGGCCACAACCGGCACACCGGCTGCCATGGCGTCCAGCAGCACCGATCCCAGCCCTTCGTTGTTTGAAGGGAAGGCAAAGACGCTGAAGTTCACGAGGTAATCCGTGACATTGCGCTTAAAGCCCAGAAACTTCACCGGCAAGCCGGCCGCGCGCTTTTCAAGCGCTGCCCGGTCCGGGCCTTCGCCTAGGAAAAACAGCTTCAGATCGGGGATCTTGTCTTTTAAGATCCGCACGGCCTCGATGAGCGTGCTCTGCCCCTTGTGGCGGTCGACGAGCGCGCCGGCGTGGCCGATGATAAAGCCGCCGCCGAATTCGGCGCTGATGCGCCCGGCCTCGTGCGGATCGACTCCCATCTTCGAGCAAGCGCTGTGGATGGTGCGGCAGTGAACGCCGAACGTCCCGGTCACGACGGCGGCGATTTTCGAGGAGACGCCGACGAGGGCCGCGGCCTTGCCGTAAAGCGCGGCGTTAAACGCGTTTTTGCGGATCGCGTCATCGACGCGCCTGGTGACCACATAAGGGACTTTAAAGAAACGGTAATGCAGCAGCGCCCACTGGGCGGCGAGCGTCTCGTGGGCCTGGATTACCGCCGCGCGCGATCCCAGGCTCAGGTGCCCCATGAGCCTGATATCAGGCCAGCTTGAGAGCGGGATCACCGTCAGCCGTTCCACGTCTTTTAAATGCGCGATGAGCGGGCTTTCGGCGCGGCAGAGCAGCGCCTGGCGGGCGCCCTGATCGGCAAGGCCGCGAATGAGCAGTTCCGTCTGGCGCTCGCCGCCGCGGAACCCGTGCGAGAAATTGACATGGGCCACGGCAAAATCCATGGTCGAGGGGATCTTCGCGGTCATCGTGCGCGCTCCTGCTGCGAATACTAAAAGAGGCACCTTTGGCTTGCAAAGGCGCCTCTTGCGATTTTAACTCAGGCGGATTTTATTTTGCGCCGCCTTTGTCAGCTTTGGGCTCTTCGGCCTTCTGATCTTTCTGATCTTTGGCTTTGTCATCGGCCTTGTCTTCGTGCTTGGGGTTGATCTCGACGAGTTTGACGTCAAAGATGAGCACGCTGTTGGGGGCGATGGTCTCGCCGGCGCCGGCCTCGCCATAGCCTAAATCGGCAGGCAGGTACAGCTCGTACTCAGAGCCCGGAGTCATGAGCTTTAAGCCCTCGATCCAGCCGGGGATCATGTTCTCAAGCGGGAACTCGACGGGCTTTTGCTGCTCGTCAAAGACCTTGCCGTCTATGGTCGTGCCCTTATAGGTCACGGAAACGGTGTCGCCGTCTTTAGGGTTCGCGCCCTTGCCTTCGGTTAACACCTTGTACTGCAGGCCGCTCTTCGTGACCTTGACGCCGTCTTTCTTCTGGTTCTCCTCTAAGAACTTCTTGCCGTCCTCAAGGTTCTTCTGAGCCTCGGCTTTGGCCTTGGCGTCCATGGCATCCTTGATCTTGGTGTCAAGCGTGCGCAGCGTCTCTTCTATCTGCTTGTCATCAAGCACGCTCTTGCCCTTGTAGGCGTCGGCAAAGCCCTGAAGCACCAGTTCCTGGTTGAAAGGCTTGACGAATTCCTTCTGCGAGTCGGACATCTTCTTCAAATAGGTGCCGACGGAAGCGCCGACAGAGTAGGACGCTTTGTCCTCAAAAGAACTCTTGTCATTAACCGCAGGGGCGGCCGCGGTTTCGGCGTCTTTCTTGTCGCCGCAGGCGCTCACAGCTAACACGGCGGCTGCCAGCAGGGAAACGGCGGCAGCTTTTCTAATAAAAGTAATCAAAATAAGTCTCCAGTTTTTTGCGATCAGAAGTGCTCAAAGCCCTTCCGGTCAGACTTGTGAATTCTACCATTTTTCATCAGTGTCAGCCCCTTGGATGAGGTGATCGCGCCGACTGCGGCAAGAGAGGAGCCGTGGCTGGTGAAGATCTCCCTGGCCTCAGGGAAACTGCGCTCTGGCAGCACCAGGATGAGCTGGTAGTCCCCGCCGCCGTACAGCGCCAGATCCTCGCGCCGCTCCTGTGTAAGATCGCACTCATAAAGCTCCTTGGAGAGCGGCAGAGCCTCAAGGCGCACCTGCGCGCCCAGGCAGCTGCGCTCCAGGATGTGCCCGAGATCGCCGCAAAAGCCGTCTGAGATGTCAATGGCGCAGCGGCATAATCCTCGCTCCGCCACCTCGCAGGCAGGTTCATTTAAGGGGGCAATCAGCATGCTCTTTTTTAAAAGCGCCTGCTTTTGCGCCTGTGTGACCTCAGCGCGCCCGTATCCTGCCTCAACGGCGAGGGCCGGCGCGCCGAGCGCGCCGCTCACGCACACGAGATCGCCCGCTCGCGCCGCGTCGCGGCGCAGCGCCTGCCCCGCTTTTACGAGGCCGTAGGCTGAGATCGTGACTGAAAGCTGCCCGCGCGCCGTATTGCCGCCTATAAGCGGGATCTGAGCTTTGCCGGCAAGCGCAAACAGCCCCTCCGAGAAGGGCTTTAAAAAGGCGTCTTCGGCCTCAGGGAGCGTCAGCGAGAGCGTGAAGGCGCAGGGCCTTGCGCCCATGGCGGCCAGATCGGAGAGGTTTACGAGCAGCGATTTCCAGCCCAGATCGCGCGGATCGGCGCCTTTAAAAAAATGCACGCCTTCGACCTGGGTGTCGGTAGTGACGGCAAGGCACTGCCCCTGCGGGATTTCCATAAGGGCGCAGTCATCGCCGACGCCCAGCTTTACGCAGTCTCCGGCGTCACGTCCTGCGAAATATTTTTTTATGAGTTCGAACTCGCCGGGCATCAGTGCGCGCCGGGCAGCTTTAAGGCATGCACGACCTTGTCGAGCACGCCGTTTACGAACTTGTGGGAATCCTGCTCGGCAAATTCCTTGGCGAGCATGATCGACTCGTTGATGACGACGCGGTACGGCACATCCTGGCGGTAGAGCAGCTCATAGGTGCCCAGCCTTAAGATGGCCTTGTCGACCTCGTCGAGATCTTTGAGCGGGCGGCTTAAGTGCGGCTCGTAAGTGCGGTCGAGCTCATCGCAGTTGGCGATGATCCCGGCGATGAGGTTGTGCAGGTAATCAAGATCAGTGCCGCGCACGGGCTGATCCTCCAAAAACTGCTTTTCGATCTCTTCTGCCGAATACCCGGTCATCTGCCACTGGTAGATGGCCTGCAGCGCGAAATGGCGCGCCTTGTGGCGCATGCCGGGGGTAACCGGGCCTGAGGTAGGATCCATGATTTTTGCCTTGTAAGTTAAAGCCGGATCTGCAATCCGGCGCCTTAAATTCCTGCTGAAAGCCTAAAAAAGCTTTCAGATCTGCCTGATGACGTTCACCAGCTCAAGCGCGGCTGAGGCAGCCTCGGCGCCCTTGTTGCCCATCTTGGAGCCGGCGCGCTGCACGGCCTGATCGAGCGTGTCCGTCGTGAGCACGCCGTTGGTGACCGGCACGCCCGAGGACAGCGTGACCTGGGTGAGGCCTTTGGCGCACTCGTTGGCGACGACCTCAAAATGATAGGTCGAACCGCGGATGACGCAGCCGCAGGTGATCACGGCGTCGTAATTCCCGCTTTCCGCAAGTTTCTTGCACACCAGCGGGATCTCGATGGCGCCCGGGACATGCACCACGGTGATGTGATCCTCGGCCACCTCGCCCTGGCGCTTGAGGACATCGAGCGCGCCGTCCAACAGGCGCTCGCAGATAAAGCTGTTAAAGCGGGAGACCACAATGGCGAATTTCCCGTCATGGCAGGGCAGAATGCCGTCAATCTTCTTATAGGACATAGTCACTCCAAATCAAAAACCGTTTTGCCTGAGCATTTCGAGCGTCACGCCGCCCTGCTCTGAATTCTGCGCCTTTGCGCATTTAAACTGCATCAGCCTTTCAAGATAGCGGGAGAGCACGTCAACTTCAAGGTTGACCTCCGCGCCGCTGTGCCAGCAGTCAAAGGCGGTGGCGCTCTGGGTGTGCGGGATGAGCGTCAGCCGCATCAGCACCCCGTCTAACGCATTGACGGTAAGCGAGACGCCGTCTACGGCCACTGAGCCTTTGAGCGCGACATAGCGCAACAGCGCCTTGGGGATCTCGATTTCAAGATCCGTCGCATCCTGCGCGTCCGTGCGTTTGGCGATGCGCCCGGTGCCGTCAACGTGCCCCTGGACGATGTGCCCGCCTAAATGCGTAACCGGCGTGCAGGCCGCCTCCAGGTTGAGCCTGCGCCCGCGCGCGTAAGCGCGAAAGCAGGTAAGCGCCACGGTCTCATGCGAGACGTCGGCGGAGAACGCGCCTTCGCTTACGGAAACGGCCGTAAGGCACACGCCGTTGCAGGCGATCGAGTCGCCGACGCGCACCTGCTGAGCGCGCAAAAAATCCTCAGGGGCGGCGATGACTACGCGCACGCCGGCGCCGTGAGGCTCTTTTGAGAGCAGCGTGCCTGTGGCCTGGATGATCCCGGTGAACACTTCAGCCTTCCTTAAGGCGCCTGAGGTACTCGTCCTCAAGCTCGCGCCTTACGTAATGCAGCCTGACATCGCCGCCGCATTTTTTCACGGAATGCAGCGCAAAGCCCAAAGCCTGATCAAGCTTTTCCGGGGCCGGCGTGTCAAAGGCGGGGCGTGCATCCGCGCCTAAAATTTTCGGGGCGGCGAACACATAGAGCTCATCGCAAAGCCCCTGGCCTAAAAACGCGCCTGAAAGCCGGGATCCGGCCTCAACCATCAAACGCCTTATCTGCATGGCTCCCAGGCACTGCAGCAGCGCCTTTAAGCTGATGTGCCCCTTGGGATCGCGCGGCAGGCGCAGCTGCGTCACATGGCTGTCGAGCTCGACGCTCTCGGGTTTTCCCGATCCAAAATCCGAACCGGTGCACCACAGCACCTTCCCTTCTTTGAAGATCCGGTATTTGCCCGGGTCAAGCCGCGCCCTGCTGTCGAGCACGACTTTAAGCGGCTGGCGCACTTCCTCCCGGGGCAGGCGCGCGCGCGCTTTTTCAGGAAGCTCGTCCCAGCGCACCGAAAGCCTGGGATCGTCGGCGATCACCGTGCCCGATCCCGTGACGATCGCGTCTGAGCGCGCGCGCAGATCCTGCACTTTGCAGCGGGACTTTTCGCAGGTGATCCACTCGCTCTCCCCTGAGGGCAGCGCGGTGCGCGCATCAAGGCTCATGCCGCTTTTGAGCGTGACAAAGGGAAGATTTGAGGTGATGGCCTTCATAAAAGCGCGGTTTAAAAACCAGGCTTTCGCGTCCAGCACCCCGGTCTCCACCTCGATGCCCGCCTCTTTGAGGATGGCAAGGCCCTTGCCTGAAACAAGCGGGTTGGGATCGCCTGAGGCCACGACGCAGCGGCTGATGCCCTCGCGGGTTAAGCGCAGCGCGCACGGCGGCGTCCTGCCGTAATGCGAGCAGGGTTCGAGCGTGACATAGGCCGTGGCGCCCCTGACGTCGCCGCCGGCGCTTTTTAAAGCCATGATCTCGGCGTGCGGCTGCCCGGCATGGTGGTGCCAGCCTTCCCCGATGATTTTGCCGCCGCGGACAAAAACACAACCTACCGCCGGATTGGGATAGGTTGTGTACAGCCCGTAAGACGCGAGCTTCAGCGCCCGCGCCATGTAACGGCGGTCAAGCTTTTTCGAGTTCTTCAAGCCTGACCTCTTAATCTCAGTCCTTGTAGACCGGGAAGCGGCGGCAGAGATCGACGGCGCGCTCGCGGCACTTGGCGATCACGGCCTCGTCCTTGTAGTTGTCGAGCACGTCGCAGATGATGGCGGCGAGCTCTTTGATCTCGGCCTCTTTGAAGCCGCGGCGCGTGCACGCCGGCGTGCCCAGGCGCAGGCCTGAGGTGATGAAAGGAGAGCGCTTCTCGCCCGGCACCGTGTTCTTGTTCACGGTGATGTTGGCCTTGCCCAGGGCCTCCTCGGCGTCCTTGCCGGTCATCTCGAGATCGGTGAAGTCCATTAAGAAGAGGTGGTTGTGCGTGCCGCCGGACACGACTTTATAGCCGCGCTTCATGACTTCCTCGGCAAGCAGCGCCGCGTTCTTCACGACCTGCTTCTGGTATTCGACATACCAGGGCTCCATGGCCTCTTTGAACACGACGGCTTTGGCGGCGATGATGTGCATGAGCGGGCCGCCCTGGTTGCCCGGGAACACCGCGGAATTGATGCGCTTGTAGAGATCCTTGTCGTGGCAGTTTGAGAGGATGAAGCCTGAGCGCGGGCCGCCTAAGGACTTGTGGGTCGTGGACGTCACGATGTGGGCGTAGGGAACCGGGCTGGGGTAAACACCCGCGGCCACGAGGCCGGCGACATGGGCCATGTCGACCATGAGGTAGGCGCCGACTTCATCGGCGATCTCGCGCAGTTTCTTCCAGTCGACGATCCCGGAGTAGGCCGAGAAACCGCCGACGATGACTTTAGGCTTGCACTCCAGGGCCTTCTGACGGATCTCGTCGTAATTGATGACGCCGCTCTCGTCGACCTCATAGCCCTCGGAGTGGTAAACCTTGCCGGAGAAATTGACTTTGGAGCCGTGGGTCAGGTGGCCGCCTGATGACAGCGACAGCCCGAGGATGGTGTCGCCGGGCTTGCACATGGCCGCGTAGGCGCAGCAGTTGGCCTGGGAGCCTGCGTGGGGCTGGACATTGGCAAAGTCGCAATGAAAGAGCTTGCAGGCGCGGTCTATGGCCAGCTGCTCGACCTCGTCGACATATTCGCAGCCGCCGTAGTAGCGTTTGTGAGGATAGCCTTCGGCGTATTTGTTCGTCAGCTGCGAGCCCTGGGCCTCCATGACGCACTTTGAAGCGTAGTTTTCAGAGGCGATCAGCTCGATGTGGTCTTCCTGGCGCTGGTTCTCACCGGCGATGGCGCTCCACAGTTCAGGATCATATTCGGCAATGGACTTGGCTTTGTTGATAAAGCTCATTTGGTTCTCCTCAGAACACCTGCCCTACGGCAAAAAAAACCTGTGACGATTTTAACATTTTTAAGCCCTGTCCCCGGGATTTTTAAGCCGCTCCGGGGACGCCTCAGCCTTAAAAAAAGAAAACGCGGTTTACGGAGTTTTTAAGCCGTTTTTACCCCAAAAACGCGATCAAACCTGCCTTTTTTGCTTGTTTTCGGCAAAAAATGCTCTAAAATCGCAAACGGTGCCTTACGGGGTGCGAGATGACTGCACCCTGAGAAAAAGCTTAAGGCCCCGCAAGGTTTTCTAAAGACAGGAGCGTCTCGTGCAGACTCCCGACATTCTCGTAATCAACGGCCCCAACCTCAACATGCTGGGCACCCGCGAACCGCAGATCTACGGCCGCGAGACCTTAAAAGATCTCCAAGCGCTGATTAGCGCCAAAGCCGCCGAACTTGAAGTCAGGGTCGAATTCTTCCAGTCAAACCACGAAGGCGCGATCGTCGACCGCATCCAGGAGGCCCGCGGCAAAAGCGATTTCATTTTGCTAAACGCCGGCGCCTACACCCACACGAGCGTCGCCATCCGCGACGCGCTCTCCGGCGTCGACATCCCTTTTTATGAGATCCATATCTCCAATGTCCACCGCCGCGAGGAGTTCCGCCATCATTCTTATTTAAGCGGCATCGCAGAGGGCGTGATCTGCGGCTTTGGGCTCAACGGATACCTCTACGCGCTTGAGAACGCCGCCGCGCTGCTGCGCTCCAGGTAAGCACCCCATTCATCAGCAATCAGGTAAAACTATGCAAATTGATATTCACAAGATATCCAGACTTATAGAGATCGTCTCCAAGTCCGATATTTCCGAGATCAACTTAAAACAGGGCGAAGAGGAGCTGAAGATCACCCGCGACCGCGGCGTGGCCGCCGTCGCCGCCCCTGCCGTGCAGACCGTGATCGCCGCTCCCGCCGCCGCAGTTCCGGCCGCGGCCCCTGCCGCAGCAGCGCCTGCCGCCGCCCCGGCCCAGGCTGCCAATGTCCCTGCCGCTGCGCCTGCTGATGAGAGCAAGCTTATGAAATCGCCGATGGTCGGCACGTTCTACCGCTCCTCAAGCCCGACGGCCTCCCCGTTCGTCGAGGAAGGCAAGAGCGTCAAGCCGGGCGACACGCTGTGCATCATTGAGGCCATGAAGATGATGAACCAGGTGCAGTCCGACCGCGCCGGCGTCATCAAGAAGGTGCTGGTGGAAAACGGCTCCACCGTGGAATTCGATCAGCCGCTGTTCGAGTTTGAATAACCGGAGTTAAGCCGTGAAACTTGAAAAAGTCCTCATTGCCAACCGCGGCGAGATCGCCCTGCGCGTTCTGAGGGCGTGCCGCCAGCTGGGATTAAAGACGGTGGCCGTGCATTCGACCGCCGACCGCGATCTGCTGCACGTCAAGCTCGCCGATGAATCCGTGTGCATCGGCCCCGCCGCCCCCAAAGATTCCTACCTGAACATCCCGTCGATCATCGCCGCCGCCGAATCCACCGGCGCCAGCGCCATCCACCCCGGCTACGGCTTCCTCTCAGAGAGCGCCGATTTTGCCGAGATGGTCGAGAAGTCAGGCTTTATCTTTATCGGGCCTACGGCCGACACCATCCGCCTCATGGGCGACAAGGTCTCCGCCAAGAAAGCCATGCAGCGCGCTGGCGTGCCCTGCGTGCCGGGCTCGGCAGGCGCTCTGGGCGATGACATTGCCGAGAACAAGCGCCTTGCCGCCAAGATCGGCTACCCGATCATCATCAAGGCCGCCGGCGGCGGCGGCGGGCGCGGCATGCGCGTCGTGCGCAAGGAGAGCGAACTTGAGGAATCCATCGCCCTCACGCGCCGCGAGGCTGACATGTTCTTCAGCAATCCGGCCGTCTACATGGAGAAGTTCCTCGAGAACCCGCGCCACATCGAGTTCCAGGTGCTCTCCGACGGCATTGGCCACGCCGTGTACTTAGGCGAGCGCGACTGCTCCATGCAGCGCCGCAACCAGAAGGTGCTCGAAGAGGCCCCGGCCCCGTTCATCACCCCTGAGCAGCGCAAGACCATCGGCACCCGCTGCGCCAAAGCCTGCGTGGACATTGGCTACCGCGGCGCCGGCACGTTTGAGTTCCTCTACGAGAACGGCGAGTTCTTCTTCATCGAGATGAACACCCGCGTGCAGGTCGAACACCCGATCACCGAGATGATCACCGGCGTGGACATCGTCCGCGAGATGATCTCCGTGTGCGCCGGCAACCCGCTCTCCGTAAAGCAGAGCGACATCAAGCTGCGCGGCCACGCTTTCGAGTGCCGCATCAACGCCGAAGATCCGCATACGTTCATCCCGTCGCCTGGCACCATCAGCATGCTGCATGTGCCGGGCGGCCCGGGCGTGCGCTGGGACAGCCATGTCTACCAGGGCTACCGTGTCCCGCCTTACTACGACTCGCTCGTGGGCAAGCTCATCGTCCACGACGACACCCGCGAGCTGGCGCGGCTGCGCATGCTCGAGGCCTTAAACGAGCTCGTCATGGAAGGCATAAAGACCAATGTGCCGCTGCACAAGGATCTGCTCACCGATCCGGTCGAGATCAAAGGCGGCGCGAGCATCCACTACCTTGAGGAAAAGCTCGCGCCCAAAGAGGAAGCTCCTGCAAAGGAAGAGAAAGCCAAAAAATAACCTCAGGCCTTAAAACCTGCGGGGGCGGCCCTTACGGCCGCCCCCGCTGTTTTCTCCCGCCCCGGCCTTGCGCCAAAACGCCTTTTAGTGCCGGATGCCGCCTGCGGCGCCGCGGCGCGCCCTGCGCTCGACTAAGATCGCCCCGGCCACGCTCAGGATGATGAGCGCCGCGCCCGCCATCCCCGCAGGCGACAGGCGCTCGTTTAACAGCAGCGCGGCAAAGAGCGCCGTGAGCACCGGGCAGGAGCACTGCAAAAGCGCCACCGCCTCAGGCGAGATCCGCCGCAGCGCCAGGTTTTGCAGCAAAAAACCCGCTATTGTGCAGGCAACGGCCAGATAGACGATCACTTCCCGGCATTGGGCGGAGGCCGATGTAATCACATAGCCGCGATCGCAGACGAGCGCGAGCGTGACCGTGACCAGGGCGCAGGTTCCCGTCTGCAGCGCTGTCAGCGTCAGCGCCCGCACGCGTTTTAACGAACGCACGGCAAACACGAGGGAGAGCGCCATCATAAGCGCGGAGAGCAGCGTCAGCCCCTCGCCTGCGCCAAAGCCCTGCAGCCCTCCGCGCTCGCAGAGCAGGTACATGCCGGCGCAGGCGAGCGCCGAGACCGGGATGAGCCTTAAGGACACGCGGCGGCGCAGCAGCGCCAGGGCGGCAAGCGGCGTAAAGATCACGGACATCGAGCGCAAAAAAGCCACGGAGGTGGCGGCGGTGAGCTTTAAAGCCTCGTTGCTTAGCACATAGCACAGCGCGATGCACAGGCACGAGGGCAGCCAGTCGCCTAAGCGCAGCTCCTTAAGCTCCCGCAGGGGTTTGCGAAGGCACCAGGGCAGCATCACGCCGAGGGCGATGGCGTAGCGCGCGCCCAAAAGCGTCGCCACCGGCATCTCCTCGTAGGCGATCTTCGAGATCGGATCGCCAAAGCCGTAAAGGGCGGACTGCAAAAATATGGCAAGAAACGACATGGCGCGGCTCCCGATCAGACGATCGCAAGCTTAACGCCGCAACAGCGCTGTTGGGGCGGCCGCACCGTTTGGGTGAGCTCACAGCCCCTTGGCGTTGGCCGCCTGGCGCGCTTTTTTCACGCTCTCTGCGCGGTACCATGACGGCACCGGCTTTTTAAAGTCCTCAAAATCGGCGCACACGCGCTCATGCTCTGACTGCATGATCACAAACGCCCGGCGGCTTGACTGAGCCATCCTTCCCAGGCGCCACAGCGAGTAGAAGGCGCTTTGCAGCGCGAAGCTGACCCAGAAAGCAGGCGGTATGGCTCCCTGGAAATACCCGTCGATGATCCCGGCGCAGCACAGCGGATAGAGCCCGGCGCACTGGCACTCGAGCAGCGCGAAATCCTCGCAGGCATCGCCCGGGGCGCAGGAGGCCGAGGGCAAAAGCGCCACCGTCGAGTCGGCGCGCACGAGGATGCGGTCATCGCGCAGCTGCCCGTAGCGGCGCACTTTTTTCCAGCACTTAAAGTGGTCATAGCGCTCCGAGAGCGCGTCAAGCGACACCTGATCGCGCCGAAAATGCGGCATGGAGCCTAAGTAGGAGGCGAGCTTTTCCATAAACCCCGCCTGGTGTTTTTCGGCAAGTTTAAGCTCCGCCTCTTCAAGCGGCAGGCTGTGCAGCGCGCGCAGCGCCCTGCCCGCCCGGCGCCCTGCGGCGTACTGCGCCGCAGGCGGCGCCCGCTTTAAAAACTCGCGCAAAAGCCCGCCGCCTTGTCCTGAGAACAGCGCCGAGCACAGGCCGCCTTTTTGGCTCAGCGACAGCGGCGCGAACGCGCTGTCAGGATCGGCGCGCTGCATGAAAGCGGCCGAGGCGTAAGCCTGCCTGACGCGCCCTGCGGCCGCGCCTTCGCCCTGCACGCTTAACATCGTGCCCTGAGCCAAAAGCAGGTACTCAAGCCCCGAGGGCGTCTTCAGCAGCGGACGGTAGGTGAGCAGCATGGATCAGGCCCTCGGGTGCGCGCGATCGTAGACCTGGTGCAGGCGCCTCGTCGCCACATGGGTGTAGATCTGCGTCGTCGTAAGCGAGGAGTGGCCCAAAAGCATCTGCACGGTGCGCAAGTCCGCGTCATGGTTTAAAAGGTGCGTGGCAAAGGCGTGGCGGAACGAGTGCGGATGGATGTCATCGCTCATCCCCAGCTCTTTGGCATAGGCCTTGACGCGCTGCCAGAACGCGATGCGGGTCATGGGGCGCGCCCCGTCTGAGGCTTTGGCCGAAAGAAAGACATAAGGGCAGGAACCGTCAGGATCTTTGAGCGCGCGCAGCGTCCTCACATAGGTGTCGACCCAGTAGCAGGCGTTCTCCCCCAAGGGCACGAGGCGCTCCTTGCCGCCTTTGCCGCGGATGAGCACGAAGCCGTCTGTGAGGTTTAAGGAATTAAACGTGAGGTTCACGAGCTCGCTGACGCGCAGCCCGGTGGCGTACACCGCCTCGAGCATGGCCTTGTCGCGCAGCCCCGTGTGGTTTGAGATGTCAGGGGCGTTTAAAAAAGCCTCAACGCACTCCTCGCTCATCACGGAAGGCAGCGCCCGCACGATCTTCGGATTTTCGATGCGCGCGAGCGGATCGTCCTCGCGCAGCCCCTCGGCCCTTAAAAAATCGCCGAACGCGCGCAGCGAGCACAGAAAGCGCGCCGCCGATCCCGGGGCGCTGTCACCCCCTGAGATGAGGTAGTTCTCGCAGTCGTCAGCGGTAAAATCAGCCGCCGCATGCCCTGAGGCGGCCGCGGATTTTAAAAAGAGCCTGACATCTGAGGAGTAGGCGGCAACCGTGCGCTCGGAAAGCCCTTTTTCGAGCATCAGGTAATCGGCAAAGCGCACGAGCGCGCCGTCATCCGTGCCTTGCATGCGATGAGCGCGCCTTTAAGGTTTAACCGCCTTAACCGTGGCGAAATACTGCCCGTCGCGCTTTATGAGGCAGAAGCGGTAGACGCCGCTTTGCTTAACCGAGAAAGAGATGTCCTCAAATTTTGAGTTCGGGTTTAACAGCACCTCGGCTCCGCCGGCGTCGATAAACGGCTGTTTGGCAAAACCGAAATTCGTCCCGGGCGTCCAGTCTTTGTCGGCGAACTTGAATTTGTAAGGCGACCAGTCGGCTTTGATCTCGGCGCTGGCGCAGCGCCCTTCCTCGCCGGAATCTTTGAGCAGGAACTCAGGCTGGGCCGAGTAATCGTTCATGTCGCCGCGCAGGTAAAGCGCGGCGTCTTTGTTTCCCTGAACCTCGTCTGATCCCGGCGCGGACTGGCAGCCCGTAAGCGCCGAGGCGGCCAGCACCGCCAACCAAAACCTGTTTTTGCGCATCGCATCTGCTCCTGGCTGAATAAAGCGCCCGGGGAGATCCCCGGGCGCGGACTCTGAGGAAATTTTAGCCTGTTTGCCCCAAACGGGCAAAAACGCCGCCAAAAGGCGGCGCGGGCATAAAACCGGGCCGGGAAAACCGCCCGGTTTTATTCAGCCTTATTTCACGGCTTTGACCACGGCATAGTAATCCTTGCCCTGCTTTACCATGCAGAAGCGGTAGACGCCGTCCTCCTTGGGCTGGAACGACAGATCCTCAAACTTCGAATTCGGGTTGAGTTTGAGCGGGGCGCCGCCTTCTTCATACAGGCCGGTGTCGGCATAGCCGTAGTTGGCGCCAGGGGTCCAGCCGGCGTCGGCAAACTTGAATTTGGTGTACCCGTCGCCGGCGCTGAGTTTGGCGTCAGCGCACAGGCCTTCGTCGCCGGTCTGCTTTAACAGGAACTCAGGCTTAACGCCGTAGTCGTTCATGGTGCCGCGCAGATAAAGCTCAGGCAGGGCGCCCTCGCTGTCAGATGTCGACGAGCAGCCGGCAAGCGCAGCGGCGGCAAAAACGGCCAGGCACAGGTATTTAGCTTTTTTCATAGTATTATCCTTCTCCGTAATAATCTATAGGTCTGCTGGGAAAATCCTGATCGCAGACACTGACATTCTAGTATCGTGTAACATTTGATATTTCGTTTTTGTGAGGTAAGATGAGATCCGCCATAATTGAAAGGGGGATCTCAGCATGGGAACACAGTACCGGGTAAC
>DKSD01000060.1 GCA_002473165.1 Succinatimonas sp. UBA7265 | reverse complement strand
AAAATTGGCGTCAATTAAGGCTGTTTCATTCCAGGAAATTCCCGTTTGAACGCCGTGATCCCGCAGAGTTAGGGATCCCTGACGGCCGTTCCTCCGGCGTCCGCTCCATGCCAGACAGGGGCGGCTGATAACCCGCGCACCGTCACGGTGCTAAAATCAACACACCAAAACCAAACAGCTGTCCCTTAATTTTTAGGTATCTTTATGAAACTATTACAGAAGTCACATAAGCTTGACAATGTGTGCTACGACATACGCGGCAAGATCCACCAGGAAGCCCTGAGGATGGAAGAGGCCGGCGAGAGGATCCTGAAACTTAACATCGGCAACACTGCAGCATTTGGTTTTGACGCCCCTGAAGAAGTTATCAAGGATGTGATCCGCAATCTGCCCAACGCCGACGGCTATTGCGCCTCAAACGGCATTTTCCCGGCGCGCAAGGCCATAGCCCAGAAATACCAGCAGGCCGGCCTCAAGCACGTTGACGTCGAGGACATCTTCATCGGCAACGGCGTCTCCGAACTCATCACCACCACCATGAACGCCTTCTTAAACAACGGCGACGAAGTGCTGGTGCCCGCCCCTGACTACCCGCTGTGGACCGCCGGCGTCAACCTGGCAGGCGGCAAAGCCGTGCACTACATGTGCGACGAGCAGCAGAACTGGTACCCGGATTTTGCTGACATGGAAAAGAAGGTGACACCGCGCACTGTCGCCGTCGTGCTCATCAACCCGAACAACCCAACCGGCGCCGTGTACCCCACCCCGGTGCTCCAGGAGTTTATAGAGTTTGCAAGGAAGCATGATCTGGTGATCTTCTCAGACGAGGTCTACGACAAGATCCTCTATGACGATGTCGCCCACCGTTCGATCGCCACGCTCGCCGACGATCTGACCATTCTCACGTTCAACGGCCTGTCCAAGGTGTACCGCGCTTGCGGCTTCCGCATGGGCTGGGTGCTCGTCACCGGCCCCGCCAAGCGCAACCAGGGCCTGCTCGAAGGCCTGCGCATGATGATGGCAATGCGCATCTGCGCCAACGTGCCGCTGCAATACGCCATCCAGACGGCTTTAGGCGGCTACCAGTCAGTAAACGAGCTTATCATCCCTGGCGGACGGCTGTACCGCCAGCGCCAGTGCATGTACGACGCCCTGACCGCGATCCCGGGCGTGTCCGTCGTCAAGCCTCACGGCGCACTGTACATGTTCCCGAAACTCGACAAGCGCTTTAACATCAAAGACGATCAGAAGTTCGCGATGGATCTGCTGCGCCAGGAAAAAATGCTCATCGTTCAGGGCACCGGCTTTAACTGGCCGGCCCCCGATCACTTCCGCATGGTGTTCCTGCCCTCAGAAGAGGTCATCGCCGACGCCTGCGGTCGCCTTGAGCACTTCCTCAAGACCTACCGCCAGTAAAGCGCCAGGCCGCGCGGCGGCGCGGCCGAAAATCCCCGCCCTCCCGCGTCAGGCGCAGAGTTTTTTCTGCTATCCTAGCGCCGGAGGTGCGGGGATTTGAGCACTCAGGACATCTGGTTTATTACCGACGCGGCAGGCCGCAAGACTCACGCCGTGCTGCCCATAGCGCTTTACGAGTCGCTTTTGGCATTAAGCCCGATGGTCAAAGCCACGGCAAAACCGGGCGGACGCGAGATCTACACCTTAAGCCAGAAAGGCCTGATCGCCACGGGCTACCCCGAAGGGGTGCGCAGCGCCCCGGATTTCGTGCTCATCAAGGACAGCGAGGCGTCCCTTGAGGCCGCGCCGTCGCTGCCTGAGCATGTGAAAGCACTGCGCGAGAAATACCTCGGGGACGGCACATTCACGCTCTGCGCCGAGCGCAGCTGTTTCAAGCTCAGCCGCGATCTGCGGCTTAAAAGCCCGAGCCTTGCCGCCGCGCTCATCACCGGCAGCGTGCGCAACGGCCTTGACTGCTGGGTAAACCGCGAAGGCTTCTCGCTCAAAGCTTCGGGATACGGGATTAAAAGAAAAAAGAAGCGCGCTTAAACGCGCCTATTACGAGGACACACCATGGAACAGGACAAGCCGCTTTCGCTGCACCGCAAATCTGATCACAAAGATCACCAGGGAGCGCCGCGCAATTCCGTTTACGGCAAAGTGCGTGCGCCTAAAAAACGTTTCGGCGGCGAGCGCTTCGAAAAAGACGATCGCAGCAGCGGCGGCGGCCGCAGAGAGCAGCGCGGCGCTCGCACCATGCACTCGCGCGATCTCAGGCGCAGCGGGCTGGCACACACCGGCTTTTCGCCTTTCCAGGAGCGCCTCGTGCTCTCGATCCTGCGTTCGGTGTTTGAGGAGCGCAAGAGCCTCGATCACGCCTACGCGCTGTGGTTCTCAAAGGTCAAGCTTGAGAGCGTCGAGCAGGGCTTTATCATCCGCCATGTCAACGAGATGTTCTCAAGGCTATCCTATTTTGCCTTTGCCGCCGGGCTCAAGCGCCCTTCGGATTTCGAGCGCCACATTCAGCGCCTGCTCTTTGTCTACTGCGCGCACCGCGGCTGGCCGCTGCCTGAGCTCACCGGCGAGGAAGGCCTCGATCGCGGCGGGGCGCGCAAGCGCCTGCTTGAGGGCCGGAAAGATCCGCTGTTAAGCGAAGGCTGCCCGGTGTGGCTCGACGAGCTGGGCAAGAAAGAGCTCGGCGACAAATGGCCGGCCCAGCGCAAGGCTTTGGGCGATCCGGCGCCGCGCTTTATCCGCGCCAACACCTTAAAGACCGATCGGAACGCCCTGGCGGCCGAACTCTCGGACGCAGGCGTCGTCACCCGCCCCGTGGCAGGATCCAGCGTGGCCCTTGAGGTCACGTCAAACGCCGCGCTTTTTCGGACTGACGCCTTCCGCGACGGCAAATTCGAACAGCAGGACGCCGGCTCCCAGAAGATCGCCGAATTCCTTGAGCCTAAGCCGGGCGAGCGCATCATCGACGCCTGCGCCGGCGCCGGCGGCAAGACGCTGCAAATGGCGGCGCTCATGGAAGGCAAAGGCACAATCATCGCCATGGACACCGAGCAGTGGAAGCTTGACGATCTCAAAAAGCGCGCGCGCCGCGCCGGCGCTTTTAACATCGAACCGCGGCTCATCGATTCCACGAAAGTGGTCAAGCGCCTTGCAGGCGCGGCCGATCGCGTGCTCATCGATGCCCCCTGCTCCGGAACCGGCGTCATCAGGCGCCAGCCTGATTCGAAATGGCGCGACGGCTCCGACCGCCTGCGCGAAATCCGCCACACCCAGGCCGACATTCTCGAACGCTACGCGCTCATGGCCAGAGTGGGCGGGATCGTTGTCTACTCGACCTGCTCGATCATGCCCTCTGAGGATGAGGATCAGGTAAAGGCTTTTTTGGAAAAGCACCCGAGCGAGTTTGAGCTCAAAGAGGAGCGCCGCCTTTGGCCTGCCGACGGCACAGACGGCTTTTACATGGCAAAGCTCGAGCGCACCGGCGAACGCCCGCCTGTCGCAAAAAAGCCCAAGGACGCGCAAAGCGAGGGTGAGCCTAAAGCTGAGGCCAAGCCAGATACTGAAAACAGCGCTCCTGAAGCTTCGACGGCAGAAGCTGAAGCCTGAACGCTGTCTCTTAAGCTTGCACGGCGCGCGTTTTAAAACGCGCGCCGTGGTGTTTTTCGTACGTTCGACAAACTTGTATATAACATTCGCTTAACAGAGGCGACATCTGCCCTTAACCGCGGCACGCTTAAATTACAGGCGTTGTATTTTTCTGTTGTTTTTTATTGCATATGAAGATCGCTAAGACTCTGATTGCAGCCGCCGTGGCTGTTTCCGCGGCTCACTGCGCCCAGGCTGTCGAGACATCCTTTACCGATGTCGCGGTGGCTCCAAATTTCTATGTGCCTTATGAGGGGAAGAACCCTCTCTTTAAGGACGGCTTCGTGACCGGCTTTGGCTCGGCGCTGGCCTATTACGGAAAAGACAGCGACGGTTCGCTGCTCTTTTACGGCCTGACCGATCGCGGCCCTAACGCCGACGGCCCCTTGGTGCACGGCAAGGACGGGAAAGCGCAGAGCGCCAAATACTTTCCCTCACCGAAGTTTGCCCCGGAGATCGGCATCATCAAATACAAAGACGGCAAGGCTGAGATCGTAAAGACCATCACCCTCAAAAACGCCGACGGCACCCCGATCACCGGTCTGCCCATCCCTCAGGGCACCGGCTCCACCGGCGAGGCCGCGCTTGACGACGAGAACCGCCTCATGGGCTATGACGTCAACGGCCAGGATCCTGAAGGCCTGGCCTTCGACAAAAACGGCGACATGTGGATCTCCGACGAATACGGGCCGTTCCTCACCCGTTTTGACAAAGACGGCGTGCTTCAGGAAAAACTTGCCCCGGGCCAGGGGATCCCTGAGATCTTTAAACACCGCACCCCTAACCGCGGCGCCGAAGGCGTGACCATCCTGCCTGACGGCACGCTGGCGCTCATGGAGCAGAGCGTCCTAAACCTCAAACACGGCGATCAGAAATCCGGCAAGACTGCCTCGTTCTGCCGCCTCGCGCTCATAGATCCGGTAACGCGCAAGGTCAAGACCGTGGGCTACCCGATCAACACTGACTACAAGAAGCCCGGCGATGCCAAGTTAGGCGACATCCTCGCGGTGAACAACCACGAAGTGCTGATCATCGAGCAGGGCAAAGACAAAGACAAGAAGATGCAAAACCGCATCTACCGCGTCGATTTCTCCAAGGCAGACGATCTCACGGATGCCCAAAAAGACGGGCTTGAGCCTGAGTTCTTCAAGGACGCGGGCGGTTTCCGCCTTGCAAAGAAGACCCTGTTGGTCGACCTGCGCAAACTGGGCTGGGACATCGAGAAGGCCGAGGGCCTGACCATGCTGCCTGATCGTAATACGCTTGTCGTCACGAACGACAACGACTTCGGTCTGGAGCTTGACGTCAGCGATCCTGAACGCGAGAAGGCCAAGCCTGGCGATTACACGCTTGAGGATGACGGCAGCTACACCGTCGACGGCAAAAAGGCGAATCCTAAGTTCGACTTCGGCCGCAACGCCCCTGAGGAGCAGGTGCAGAAGCTGATGTTCATCAAGCTCGACAGCAGGCTCTGATACAGTCATCAATGAAGAACGCCGGGTGCTGCAAAGCATCCGGTGTTTTTTGTAATCTAAGCGCCGGCCCCATCTGCGTTAGCCGGCTGCTTTCAAATACTCATCATTATCAAAGATGTCAGGCTGCGGCGGCACGTTCTGCGACGATCTTCTCGTACTTCTCGATCGCAGCATCGTCGTTTTTAAGGCCTTCTTTGCACGCCTTCAGGTTTTTTATTCTGTTAACTGCTGCAATCACGGCAGCAATCGGCCCTGCAATAAATGCATAAATCAAGAGGATAAATACGGTTGTCCAAAAATTCTTATGCAGTTCAAGTGCCCCAAGGGTTGTGCCTGCGGTATTCATAAACATTTTTCCAAATAACGGAAGCAATGAGGCAAAGGCCATATAAAACCAGAAAGTCAATAACACCATCCCAAAAGGCGCAGACTGCGTAACGCTGTAGATCGATGCCCCGATCGCCACAATGAGGAAGAAAGAGAACCACGCAAGGCCTATATAGCTGAATATCTGCGAACGTTTTAATTGTTTTTTCTCCTTTTTAACCGCTTCGAGGTAGCATTCAGGGCAGTAAACCGTACCGTCGTTCATCGTAATGGAATCGACAGCGCAGACGGTGCACATATGCTTGCCGCAGACTGAGCACGTAAGTTTTGCTTTACGGTCAGGGTGCTTCGTGCAGGGCGTGAAGAGTTCGCCGGCTCTGGGAATGTCAGGGTCAAAATTCGGGTTTGGCGCTCCGCAGTTCGGGCATTTTTCTGCTTTATCCGACATCTCTTTGCCGCATTCCGGGCATTTCATGATCGCCATAGTTCCTTCTCTCCTAAAAATTATCTAAAAATAAAGAGTTAGCGTTCTTTCTTTGTGTTTAAGTGTCTAATAAAGCAAAAAAAAAAAAAAATGAGAGTTTGTTCAAAAATATCAGAATGCACCTTCACGGAGCCACGGACGCAACGTTAAGCGTTTTTCCCATTGCTTAAGGAATTCAGGGAATAAACCGGATCCGGAGACGAAAAAGCCGCCGGCTGTGACGCGGCGGCGTTCGGATCGGGGAGAAGATGTTAGTGGGTGGTCTTTTTGATGAGCAGGTTTCCAAAGAACTGGAAAATGCTGATCATGATGAGGATGACGGCCACAGTAAGCCAAATCATGTCACGGTAGCCCATCTGGTAGCCATAGCGGATGGCAAAGTCGCCGAGGCCGCCTGCGCCGATGGCGCCTGCGATCGCGGTGATGCCGACGAAGCTCACGAACGTGATCATGGTGACACGGGTGATTGCCGGAATCGACTCTTTTAAGTACACCGAGAACACGATCTCGCGCGGCGAGAAGCCCATGGCCTGCGCCGCCTCGACCAGGCCCGGATCCAGATCCGAAAGCACCTGCTCTATCTGGCGGGCAAAAAACGGCACCGTGCCAAAGACCAAAGCCACAAACGATCCGGCAAGCCCGGAGCCCGTGCCGACGATCAGGCGCGACAGCGGGATCAAAAGCACCATCAGGATGATGAACGGCACGGAGCGGATCACGTCTATGGAGCGATCGCAGCAGGTGAAGATCAAAGGATGCGGGGTGATCCCGGTCTTGCGAGTGAGCACGAGCGTCACCCCTAGCGCCACGCCTAAGAACCAGGCGATGGTGCCGGATACGCCGATCATGATGAGCGTCTGCACAAAGCATTCCCAGAACTCGCCTTTGAGCGGCTCAAAGTTCGGCATGATCGTATTGATGAAATCGGTCATTTGAGCATCTCCGTCTTTACGCCCTGATCTTTGATGTACTGCACGGCTTTCTCCACGTCCGCGGGATCGCCGCGCAGGTTCACCGCCAGCTTGCCCAAAGGGCGCCCTTTTATATAGTCGATGTCGCCGTAAAGGATGTTGGCCTCGACTTTAAAGAGCTGATAGATCCTGCTCATCAGCGCTTCCCCGGTGGATTCGCCGGTGTAGACGAGGAACCAGATGTGGGTGCCGTCATGCAGATCGGCAAGCGATCCCGGAACATCGAAAGTCTCAAGAAACGAGCCGACGTTCGAGGCCATCTCCAGGAAGTGGCGGGTGCTCTCATCGCGCGGATCGGCAAAGAGATCGTAGACGCTGCCGCACTCGGTGACCCTGCCCTGCTCCATGACGGCCGCCCGATCGCAGATAGCCTTGACCACGGACATCTGATGGGTGATGACGACGATGCTGATCTTAAGCTTGGCGTTGAGCTCCTTTAAGAGCTTTAAGATCTGCTGCGTCGTCTGCGGATCAAGCGCCGAGGTCGCCTCATCGCACAAAAGCACCTTGGGATCGCACGAGAGCGCCCTGGCGATCGCCACGCGCTGCTTTTGGCCTCCTGAGAGCTCTGAGGGATAGGCCTGGGATTTGTCAGAAAGCCCGACCATCTCCAAAAGCTCCATGATCTTTTCACGGCGCTGATCTTTGGGCATGCCGGTGCGTTTTAAAGGCAAATCAACATTCTCAAAGACCGTGCGCGAGGGCATTAGGTTGAAGTGCTGGAAGATCATGCCCATGCCCTGGCGCACCTTGCGCAGCGCCGCGTCATCGAGCGCGGTCAGTTCCGTGTCATCGAGAAATACTTTGCCCGCTGTCGGGCGCTCTAACAGGTTGATGCAGCGCACCAGCGTGGATTTGCCGGCGCCTGAGAACCCGATGATCCCGAAGATCTCGCCGTCACGGACCTCCAGGCTCACGTCTTTGACCGCGTGCACGGTGCGCCGCCCGTCGGTGAAAGTCTTGGTGATGTGATCAAGCCTGATCATGGCTGAACCTCTTTTAATGCAACGTTAAGGATCTTAGACGAAAAAGCGCACAGGCAAAAGGGCGCGGGAGCGTGCCCGTTCAAAGCTTGAACGCAAAGTTTAGGTATAGATTTGCTCAATATCTGCCCATAGAAAATAAGTGTTTGGAGAAACGCCTGGAGGCGGCCATAATGGGGCATTAAATGATGCAGCGCGCCTGTTTGCGGCGCCTGCCCTGAAACGTAAAAACAAGGATGTTTAAGATGAAGAGTTTAATTAAAGCCGTGCTCGCGGCCGCCGCCGTCACCGTCGCCGCCTCAGCCTCCGCAGCCGACCCCACCGTCGTCAAAGTCGGCGTCGTCGGCGCCTACAACGCCCAGTGGGACACCATCAACGAAATCCTCAAGAAAGACAACATCGAGGTCAAGCTCGTCAAATTCTCCGACTACGCCACGCCTAACCGCGCCCTAAACGACGGCGACATCGATCTCAACGCCTTCCAGCACAAGGCCTTCTTAAAGAACGACATCGCCCGCAACGGCTATAAGATCGAGGCCATCGGCGACACACTCATCACCCCGCTGTGCGTCTTCAATAACAAAGAAAAACTGAAGTCCATGGATGAGATCAAAGACGGCGATATCATCGCCATCCCCTCCGATCTCACCAACGGCGGCCGCGCCCTCAAAGTGCTTGAGTCCGCAGGCCTCATCGAGGTGAACCCTGAGAAGGGCTACACCCCGACCAAGGCTGACATCACCAAATACAACAAAAAGATCGAGATCCGCGAAGCCGAGTCCGGCATCCTCGCGCGCATCCTCCCTGACGTGAGCGCCGCGCTCATCAACGGCGGCAACGCTTTCACCGCGCACCTCGATCCGACGAAGGACTCCATCTACCAGGAGAACCTCGATCCTTCCGTGAACAAGCTTGCCCCGCTGCTCGTGAACGTGATCGTCGCCCGCAGCGAAGACAAGGACAACCCGGTGTATAAGAAAGTCGTTGAAGCTTACAACAGCGACGCCGTGTCCGACACGCTGTACCGCGAGTACCACGGCGCATTCATTCCGGCCTGGAAGGGCGCGAAGAAAGGCTACGTTAAATAACGAAGGCCGCCATGTCCGTTATCAAAGATCTTGACGGGTACTGCCAAAAACTTGAGCAGAGCGTCAACCAGGACTGCGGCACCCACTTCCCCGAAGACGTGACCTGCCAGGCGCGCCTGTTTAAAAGCTGGTTTGAGGAAGCCGGCTTTTACGCCGAGGAGGTGGATCTCGGGCCCAAGGCAGGCCACGGGGTCTTCGCGACCACCGACAAAGACGCCAAAGAGTACGATCTGCTGCTCTCAGGCCACCTCGACACCGTGTTTGTGCGCGGCACCGCCGCCGCCCGCCCGTTCAGGCGTGAAGGTAACAAGGCTTTCGGTCCGGGCGTTGCCGACATGAAAGACGGCGATCTGGCGATCCTCTGGGCGCTCACCCGCCTGAGTGCCGAGGAGCGCAAGCGCGTGAAGATCGCCGTGTGCTTAAACACCGACGAGGAGTTCGGCTCGCTGCACTCTGAGGCGTGGATAGACTCCTATGCCAAACGCTCGCGCTTTGCGCTGGTGTTTGAAAGCGCCACGGAGCAGGGGCTTTATGCCGAGAAGCGCAAAGGCATTTCCCACATCGATGTCTTTATGCACGGCGTGGGCGCCCACGCCGGGTTCTGTCCGGAAAAGGGCCGCTCGGCGATCACCGCCATGGCCAACTGCATCCTGCGCATCAACGCGCTTGCAGACGAGAACGTCACCGTCAACTTCGGGACGATCCAGGGCGGCACGGTTGCCAACGCCATCCCTGAGGAGTGCCAGGCGCGCATCGACGTGCGCTTTTGGGAAAACGAACAGTGGGATCGCTTCATCAGCGCCTTTAAACAGGAGTTTGAAAAGCCGTTTGGCAAAGATATCCGCGCCGAGTACGACATCCTGCTGGTCAAAAAGCCCATGATCATCACCCCGAGGACGCACGAGCTTGAGCAGATCGTCTCCGATGCGGCTGCGGAGCTTGGGTTTAAAGCGAGGTTCTTCTCCTCAGGCGGGATCTCCGACGGCAACCACATCTCGCAGTGCGGCACACCGGTGCTCGACGCGCTGGGACCCCGCGGCTATGAGTGCCATACCGAGCGCGAATGGCTGGACCTCACCTCGGTTGAGGAGTCGGTAAACATGATCAACGCCGTGATCAGGAGGCTGTGATCCTGCCTTTCCGTCATCTAAGCCGCGGCTCCAGGCCGCGGCTTTTTGATGCCCGTTGGCGCTGAAGCAGTTCTGTTATAAAAGGCTCAGTAGCAGAAATGC
>DKSD01000022.1:21599-25546 GCA_002473165.1 Succinatimonas sp. UBA7265 | reverse complement strand
CTTAAACGGTTCGAGCCGTTTTCTTTGAGGAAACCGCAAGTTCTCGACAAAGGAAATTAGCAAATCCTTGTCTTTTTGCGGTTCAAAAAACGATCGCTTAGGTTGGTTGCGCTTGGATCAAAAATGTAATTCCCAACAAGTCCGGCCGGACTGAGGTTGCGGAGACGGTGCGGCCTCAGGTTATGAAGGCCATGCGGCATGAGGTTATGAAGTTGCGGACGGAAGGAGGTTAAGGAGTTCAGAGGTGCCGAGGTTACTGCGGCTAAACGGCCGAGGTTCTGAGGACGCAGACGGCCTAAGTTAAGGCGGCCTGACGGCCGAAGTTACGGCGGGGACCGCGGCTCACGTTATGGAGTTCAGGTGGCCGAGGAATAGAGTTTTAGGGGGCCGAGGATTTGCGTTCTGCGCGACCACCATCACGGTACCCGTGCCGGCGTCAAAGCCGCCTTTGACTGTTACCGTGCCGCCGGTGTAGCCTTCAATGCCGCTGCCGTCCTTGGCATCGTAAACCTCGCCCACATAAAATCCGGTCTCAGCGCCCGACATGGTCACCTTGCCGCCGATGGTCAGCTTGCTGCCGCTGAACATCGAAGAAAGCCCGGCGATGCCACTTAAGCTGAGATCGCCGGTGATACTGGAATTGGCGGCGGCAAAGTTAAGCCCGCTGCCTTCTTTGGAACTTCCGCCACCCACGTTGGCCGTGCCAATAGTAAATGCAGGCTGCACCCCGTCATCATCGTAGAGGGTGATCTCACCGCCGTTTATCATGCTGACGCTGTCAGCGCTGAAGGAAGGATCCTGTGCGTTCTCGCTGTACCCGCTGACTTCAAGCTCAGAGGCATCAACAGTAAGGCTGCTGGTTTTAAAGGTCGTGTTAACGGGGATGTCAAACTCGACTCCTTCCTGGCCGCCTGAGACAAACCTAAGGCCTGATGAGGGGTCGACCGCGCTGTCTAACAAATAGTAGTTTTCACCGTCCTCCGTGACCGCCTTGGAGTTGCTCTGAGGGCTGACCTCCGTCATCGCCTGCGCCGCCGCTGAAAATGCGCCGGCGGCGACGAGCGCCGAAGCCAGCACAGCAAATCTGGCGTGCTGTAAAATCCCGCGATACGCTGAAATAAGGAACCCGATGGCTCCCTGGGTCTGTTTCATGAGCTCTCTCCTTGAACTTCCCTTAAAAGATCACTTGTACTTCCGGCCGCTGAATGTACTTCATGCATTCTTTTTAGCTTGGTACGAGGAGAGATTAGAAAAAAAAAGCTCTGTTCGTACAATCAGTTGATATGATTATTTTCGATAGATTTATGAGATAAAATAAAGCCAGACAGGCTATATGACAATATTCACTAGCTGTTTGGCTTAATTTTCTTTATTCAAACAATTAAATTCTATTTCCGTAAGGTAAGTTTTTTATGTATGTTTCCATAAATTGCCAATCTGGTTCATATTCGTTAGTCTGAGAATTTAAGAGTGCAGGAAGTTTAATTTTAATCTTTTCGCAAACAGAGCTATATACAGCTCTTCCGTAAGAAAATCTATATTGTTCGTGTTTAATAAGAGTACAAATAAATAGTGCTATATTAGATGTTAACTCAAATTTTGGTAACAGTATATTAACCCTTCCATGGCTGACAGCATAAAACGGTAACTTTTGATAAAAGGCATTGCAAAACATATCTACTGTAATGGCGTTTCCTTTAAATATTTCCGCTTTATCATCGCCATCTTCATTTATGTAGCCAATAATTCCATTATTGCTTTCACCTGATGAGATTAACGGAATATTACCTTGTTCAACATCATCTATTTTTATATCTCCTTTAGATAGAACAACGTTAAAAAGTGATTGAATTTTAAATTCTTTCCATAATTTTGTATTTAAATTAATTGAATGTTTTTCACTTTTTGTTTTAATAAGTTTGTAATAAAGATAATTAATGTAATTTTCTATGTACTGCAGATCTGTAATATATCCAGCATCTCTTACTAAATAGGAAAGATAATTACTTAAAGTTTTTTGGAAATCCTTTTGAGATAAATCAGAGTAATCGGTTTTCATGTAAGCTTCAGCACACCATTCATCATAAACAGTTTTCTTTCCCTCTACATGAGAAGACATTTCATGTCTGACAGATAAGCCCTCAACTTCTTCTAAATTATCATAGATAGACATCCATCTATCATGAATATCTTTATATCGATTTCTCCAATCAACCCTTCCAAGATTTTTTTTCTTTTCAAAACCATCTTCTCTAAAATAGCCAAGCCAAGTTTTATATCCTTTATTAGGTTTATTTGCTTCAAATACCATAATACTGGTTACAACTCCAACAGGATAAAATAAGTCTATAGGCATAGATAAGACTGCTTTTAAGCGGTGTTTTGATAAAATTCGTTGCTTTACTTCATTAAGTTTTGTTTCATCTTTAAAAGCGCAACTTTGTTGGACAATCGCTACAACAGTTCCTCTTTGAGGAGCAACGACATTTAATGCATGTTCAACAAATTCCATTTGATTTTCTAGTCCATGATCATAAGGAGGATTTAAAAAAGCAATTGTTGGTTTATGATTATCTTTAATTAGTTGTTCATATGTAAAACAACTTCCATTATAAATATTACTTTTTCCATCTCCTCTGAATTTCATATTTGAACAAGCATAAGTAAACATGTCTGGTCTAAGTTCAACTCCACAAATTTTTTTTTCTCTGATATTTTTACGAAGCGACTGATCATTACCTGCTAACTTAAACATTCTTTCCAAAGCAGCAACTAAGAATCCACCAGTACCACAACAAGGATCATATACAACATCATTGGTTGTTAAATGAACTAGATCGCAAAATAACTGAGTAATATGCTGTGGAGTTAATACTAATCCCTGTTTTTGTTGAGATCCTGCATATCTAATAAATTCTGTGTAGAATCTGCCTAAAAAATCATATCCTATATTTGGATGCGCTACTAAAGGGTAAACATTTCTCTCTAAATATGAGATAAAAGTCTTTACAACAGTAACTGTTAGCTCTTCATCCTTTCTCTTTTTGTGTTTTATATTTTGTTGAGAAAAAATTGGTTCATTTGATAATTTTGAATATTCAGTAATTAAAGCATTTTTATTTCTTACAAGATTTTCTTCCGATTGCAGAACAGCATCTATTGATGCCAACATTAATTCTATTATCTCTTTTGAAGATTTTTTTTCTTTGTATTTTTCAAAGAATGTCCGATCTAATAACGACATTAAAACAGCACTCACAAAAGTACATCTTACTGTTGTTGGTATTGAATACGCCTGATACTCTTCATTAAGTTCTTTTGCTTTAAACGAAATATCTCTTGTATAGAAATTGGATATAAAGAACTGATCTTCAAATAACTGCAAATAATCGGATATTGATAGCAGCTTTAAATCTTTTGTATCACGATATGTATTATCATTTTTTTTCCAATAAAAATTAGATACTTTTAACTCTGTATTTGTTTCACCACTTACAGCAATTGCTACTACATTAAACTCTTTTGATAAAAATCTCGCATAGTGCAAAACACCATCAACAGCATATTCTTTTGGATTATTTCTCCCAAAAGATTCGTGTTTTGAGGTAAGAGCTTTACATTCGACAACAATTAAATAATTCGAGTTTGTTGGAAAAGAAATAATAAACTCAGGGTAGCCTTGTTTTTTCTTTTGGGAATTTTGAGCGTTTGCATTTTTAGAAGCTGAACTTAATAAGTCATTAATCAGTTTTATAGAAGATTTTTGTTCTTCCCATTGAACTGATAAAAAAACAGGATCTGATTTAAAATGATCTCTTACTAAACCTTCAGTTAATCTTTCATTAGCCATGATTAAATACTCCTCATGGCTAATTTATTCTCAGAAAAAAGTCTTGCTCTAAGAATTAAAAAGGATAGACTCACTAGTGAGTGAGTGAGTGAGTGAG
>DKSD01000022.1:0-21478 GCA_002473165.1 Succinatimonas sp. UBA7265 | reverse complement strand
GTGAGTGAGTGAGTGAGTGAGTGCATAATCTGTACCTTATCTATACTGGAACAGCAACTCTTTTGCTTACATCGTGAGATTTTTCAGAAAATCTGTTGGTAAACACGAAGTCTGCAAAGATCTGCTCTTTATCTTCTACTGAGCCTAAAGAATAATTCTTGATATTATTCCAAATCAGGTAATTGTTAAGATATTTAGTTGCTACTCCTCTAAAGTTATAGATGATAAACATCTTTAGTATGGAGTGGTAACTGTTGATTTTAGCTATGTTAAAGGTTCCTTTAGAGCCTTTACCTGACTTAATTTGAACTAACTGTAAGTTATGTTCACTGGCAATCTTATTGTAAGCTGAATTTCTGTCAGTAACCAGAACAGAGCTCTCAACTATTGACCTAGAGAAAACTTTTCTTAAGTCTTTAACTGTAGGTTTACCTAAATTGGTAATTACAGATTTTGAAAGACCGTTAAGATTGATTGCACAAGGCACACATACCTGCTCTGATGAAATACCACGAGTATGAGTACACTTTCCTCTATGATGACTTTCTCTAGGTAAACTAAAATTTGATTTTTTATGATTTCCTTTAAAACTTAAAGCAAAGAAAGTTTCATCTGCTTCGACAACGCCATCCAGTTTTACTTCATCGTGCATTGATTGCAGAGAATCCAAAATCTTATGTCTCCATTTAAAAGCTGTATCAGCATTGATGCCACATTCTTTAGCACTCTTTCTGATACTCATTCCCTGCATCATGCAGTTAATGTATTTTCTCCATACTTTCTCTGAATAAGGTGATTTATAGAGAATGGTATTAGTTTTGGCTGTGAAGGTTTTATTGCAGTCTTTGCATAAATATCTCTGCTCGCCTTTATCAGATTTTCCAAATTTAACTATATGCAGGGATTTGCAATAGGCACAGTTGCAAGTAGTTCTAGACTTAGATTGAGTTGTAGGATTTTCACCTTTTACCTTTCTTAAAAAGGCTTTCTTTTCTGATTCTGAAAGATTATTGAAGAGTTGAAATAATGTATTAAGCTCTGTCATATCATCACCATAATTATTTCTATTAACTATTTAAATTTTAGAATAAAAACGGTAATTTATCAACTGATTGTACGAACAGAGCTAAAAAAAAAGACGCGTCAAGGCAGGCAGTCTTGCTTGCGCTCAATGCTCACACTTTTACGGTTTTAACTTTTGGTTTTCAGCGGAACTTTTTGAAAATCAAAAAAAAAAACGGTCAAAAATCATCACATCCAAAAGCCGCGCGCCCTGATTTTGTGCCAGGCGGAAAACCGCTTAAGAAAAAAAGAACGGCATTTGCCAGAGATTAGCAGCGGATCAGCGCTCTGCCGAAATGACGCAGCGGATCTCAAGATGCCAGCGCCGCTGCGAAGGCTCAGATGCAGCATCGCAGGAGGCGATGTTCCCCAAAGCAAGCACCCTGCCCTGCCCGTCTTCGACCACGGGCACGCTTTCCCGCTCAAAATAAGGCACGCCGTATTCTGCATAAAGCTTTTTAAGCTCGCGCGAGTGCGCCCGCTCAAGCGGTTTTAGCCTCGTGCTTCCGGACAGACCAAAGCAAAGCGTTACCTCAGGGTGATCTTCATCGAGGGCAAAGCAGATCTGAGGATCCCTGCCAGCTTTGAGTTCATAAACGTAATCCCCAAGGCGGGCTCTTTCACCTGCTTTTAAGATATAGCTCCCGGGCTCAGGCAACGCCGCGGGCATGCGCAGATACAGCGTGTTCCTAAAGCGGCGCAGCTCGTATTTGGTGCCGGGCACAGCAACGATGCCCATCTGATCAGCCCCTGCGCGGCAGAGCCTGAGCGCCTCCTCGAGGATCCTTAATTCAGGGGGCAGTTCGCAAACCTTGTCTAAAAACATCCTGAGCACGCCCAGGGCGAGCGCCTCATCCTCAGGATCGAAGGCGGAGAGATTAAGCGTGCGCCCTTCACAGGCCTGCTCAAACACCGGTTTTACGGTGCGCTGCGCCAGATCGTGCTCAAAAGCGCAGAGCTTTGAGGATCTTAAGATAGCCGCGTCTATGCCTTTAAAGCGGGAGCGCAAAAGCGGCAGCACTTTTAAGCGCATAAAGTTGCGCTCAAATTTAAGATAGGAGTTGGAGATATCGTAGACGAAGTCAAAGCCTAAGGCTTTGATGATCTCCTCTATCTCAGCTTTATGCAAAGAAAGCAGCGGCCTTAGGATCACCCCGCGCTGATCCTCTGTCACCTCGCGCATGCCCGAGAGTCCGCGCGGGCCGGAGCCGCGCTTTAACGCCAAAAGCAGATTCTCCTCCTGATCATCGGCCTGATGGCCTAAGACCAGCGCCCCGCCTTTAAGCTCGGATAACAGCGCCTTATAGCGCTCATCGCGCGATATCTCCTCAGGCGAGCGCCCGCCGCCGTAGATTATGTTTAATTTCGGGGTCTTAAGCGGTACTTCAAGCCTTGCGCAAAGCTTTTTGACATGCGCAAGCCAAATAGGATCGTCAGCGTCAAGGCCGTGGATGCAGTGCACGGCCTGCACGGTAATTTCAGGCTTAAATTCGCGGGCTTTTAGGCACACGAGCAGCGCCAGCGTGGAATCGGCGCCCCCTGAGATCCCGCACACCAGGCGCGAAGGCAGCGCCGGGGTGGCAAGGGGGCATGCGAGATCGCCTAAGATCTGTTCAGCCGCGGCGCGCTGCACGATCCGCCCTCTTAAACGTCAGCCCTGATAGCTGCCGTAGTGCATCAGGCGGGTGTAGCGCTGCTCGAGGAGCCTGTCCATAGGCAGGTTTAAGAGATCGTTTAAATCGGTCACAAGGCGCTGCTTTAAATTAGCCGCCGCGGCGTCGCAGTCGCGGTGCGCCCCGCCCAAAGGCTCAGGCACGACGCTGTCTATAAGCTTTAGCGCTTTAAGCCGGTGGGCCGTAAAGTTCAAGGCCTCGGCGGCCAGCGGCGCCTTGTCGGCGCTCTTCCAGAGGATCGAGGCACAGCCTTCGGGTGAGATCACAGAATAAGTCGAGTATTGCAGCATGTTCACGCGATCGCCGACGCCGATGGCCAGCGCACCGCCGGAGCCACCCTCGCCGATCACCGTGCACACCACAGGGATGCGCAGCTCCGACATGAGTTTTAAATTCTCGGCGATCGCCCCGGCCTGCGAGCGCTCCTCGGCGCCCACGCCTGGGTAGGCGCCCGGCGTGTCGATGAAGGTCACAAGCGGGATGTGGAATTTCTCTGCCAGCTTCATGAGCCTGGCGGCCTTGCGGTAGCCCTCAGGGCGCGGCATGCCGAAATTGCGCAGCGTGCGCTCTTTAATGTCACGGCCTTTCTGCTGTCCCACGATCATGACGGGCATGCCGTTTAAGCGGGCCAGGCCGCCGACAATCGCCTGATCGTCGGCAAAGGCGCGATCGCCTGAGAGCTCATGGTAATCGGTAAAGATGCGCTCGACGTAATCCAGGGTATACGGGCGCAGCGGGTGGCGCGAGAGCTGAGAGATCTGCCAGGCGCTCAGGTTTGAAAAGATCTTTTTCGTGAGCGTCTCGTTCTTTTTCTCAAGCGAGGCGAGCTCTTTGGTAATGTCCACATCCGAGCTCATGCCGTCGCTTAAGCGCTTTAATTCCTCGATGTGCGCCAGCAGATCGGCGATCGGGCGCTCAAAATCAAGGCAGTTCATCTCGTTCATGAATTAAATCTCCGTATCTCGCGGCTAATTTACACCAAAGCGCCGGCGCTTTCCATGAAGCGCCGCGCACGCGCCCCTAAAGCTCCCCGCGCGCCTCTAAGATCTCCCGCACCGGCCCATAGCTGCGCCGGTAGCAAGGCAATACAGGCAGCACCTTCAGCGCCTCAAAGTGCGCCTTGGTGGGATAGCCCTTGTGCTTGGCAAAGCCGTATGCAGGGTATTGCTTATCAAGCTCATACATCTCGCGATCCCGGCAGACCTTGGCCAGGATGGAGGCCGCGGCGATCTCCTGCACCCGCGCGTCGCCCTTGACGACAGCCTGACAGGCAAGCGGCAATTCTTTGGGAGTTTTATTGCCGTCAACTAACAGCAGCTCGCACTCGCGCCCGAGCATCTTTCTCATCGCAAAATACGCCCGGCGCATGGCCTCAAGCGAGGCGTTTAAGATATTCATGGAGTCAATCTCAGCGCTCGTGCACTGCCCGATCCCCCAGGCCCTGGCACGCTCTTTTATCAAAGGCTCAAGCGCGTCGCGCTTTTTCTCCGGGAGCTTTTTGGAATCATCAAGGCCCTCAATCGGATTTTGGGGATCAAGGCACACGCAGGCTGCGACCACCGACCCCATGAGCGGGCCGCGCCCGGCCTCGTCGGCACCGCACACCAGGTGCAGCGCCGGATCGAGAGGATAAGCAAAAGGCGGCAGTTCTATCTTTCGCATGCAAAGGTTAAAGCTTAAGGGTTATGCCGGCGTTAAAGCGGTCTTGGCCGCTTTAACGCCGTTTAGGGTCTCAGCGATCATCTCCGCGGGTGATGAGCGTTGCGGGCCTCTTGGGATCGCGCGCGGCGCGCTTCTCCTCCTGCCCGCTATCCGCCTGCTCTGCCGCATCAGCTGCTGCGCTGTCCGCGCCCTGGGCTGCGGCATCCTCCTCAGGGTGATCAGGACGGGGCTCTGAAGAGACGGCGGGATCGGCTGCGGCAGGCGCCTCAAAGGGGCTCTGCGCGGCGCTCTCCGCGTCAGGCCTGGTCTGAGGCTGAACGGCCTCCTGCCCTGGCGCGCCAAATCCCGGTTCGACCTTGCCGCCTGACTTGGCCACGTCGCGGGGATCGGGCAGCGTCACCTCAGGCTCGATGTCGTTTTTAAAGATCTCAGGATGCGGGTGCGGCGCGGCGCTGCCCTCGCGCACGCGCTGCGCCTCAAGCGCCTTGCCGGCAAGAGCGAGCACGGCCCGGGCGGCGATTTCATCTGAGTTCATGCGCATCTGCTCATGCAGCGAGCGGAATTTCTGGCGGATGATGAGGTTTTCAGAGCCTAAGAGCCTGATCATCTCGCCGGCAAGCTTCTCCGGAGTGCAGTCATCCTGGATGAATTCATTGACTATGGGTTCACCCTTGCCCGTGCCCGCAATGAGGTTTGGCAGCGAGAAGATCTTGGTCTTAAGCAGGCGCCGGCCCACAGCGGCCGTAAGCGAGCTTACCTTATAGGCAACGCAGAACGGGCGGTTTACCAGCATAGTCTCCAGGGCCACCGTGCCTGAGGTTAAAAGCACGGCCGTGCACGAGGCGATGACATCACGGGTGCAGCCTTCGTAGACGGTAAGCGAGAGATCGGGGCTGTTTTCAAGCCACACATCCTTTACCAAAAGCGCCAGTTCGCGCGTAGGGACCGAGCTTACGAACACGGCGTCGGGATAGTGCTGTTTCACGAGCCTGGCGGCGCGGGCGTAGTAAGGCAGCATGCGCGCGATGACTCCGGCGCGGGATCCCGGCAGGATCCCCATGACGTGGGCGCCAACCTTCTCGACGCTGTTGCGGTAAAGATCGATGCGCTCGCGGCACTTCTCGTAATCTATGTCCAGGGGTATGGCATTGGCGAGCGTGTGGCCGACATAGACGCAGGGCATATGCTGCGCGTCGTAGAATTTTTTCTCAAACTCAAGGAGCGATAACACCAGATCGCAGGAGGCGCGGATCTTTTTCATGCGCCCCTCGCGCCAGGCCCACACTGACGGACTCACGTAATGCACCGTGGGGATCCCGGCCGCGCGCACCTTGCGCTCAAGCGTCAGATTAAAATCCGGGCTGTCTATGCCCACCATGACGCAGGGGCGGGAGTTTAGGATGCTGCGCGCCGTCTGCCTGCGAATCTTGAGGATGGGCAAAAGCTGCCTGGCCACTTCCGTGATCCCCATGACGGAAAGATCGGACATGCGCGCCTGCGAGCGCAGCCCCAGGCGGCACATGCGCGGTCCGCCGATGCCGATGAAAACGGCTTGCGGATCCTGTCTGCGGATCGCGAGCATGAGGCCTGCGCCTAAGGTGTCGCCTGAGATCTCGCCGGCAACAAGGGCGTAAAGATGCGGATTGAGCGTGGCCGTCATCTGATGATCCCGCGCCCGTCAGCCTTCAGGAAATCGACGAGGGGCTGGACCTCAGGGAAATCTTTTGCCAGTTCCTCAACCTGGGGCAGCGCCTCCTCGATGGTGAGGTGGTGCTTGTAGATGATCATGTAGGCCTTGGAGATCGCGCGGATCGCCTCGGGGCTGAAGCCGCGGCGCTGCAAGCCGACCTTGTTGATGCCAAAGGGCTTGGCGTAATGGCCGGCGGCCATGACATAGGGCGGCACGTCCATGTTGAGCGCGGCCATGCCCGCCACGAAGGCGTGGCAGCCGACGCGGCCGAACTGGTGGATGGCCGCGAGCCCCCCGAAGATCACCCAGTCGCCGATGGTGACATGGCCGGCGAGCGTGGCGTTGTTTGAGAAGATGCAGTGATCGCCCACGATGCAATCATGCGCCACGTGGGTGTTGATCATAAAAAGATTGTGGCTGCCCACGGTGGTGGTGCCACGGCCCTGCACCGTGCCGCGGTGCATGGAGCAGTGCTCGCGGATCGTGTTGTCATCGCCTATGGTGAGCGTCGTAGGCTCGCCGTGGTATTTGAGATCCTGGCAGCCTTCGCCTATGGAGCAGAACTGGTAGATGTGGTTGCGTGCGCCGATCTCCGCAGGCCCGCGGATCACACAAAAAGGCTCGATGACGCACTCATCGCCGATGCTCACCCGCCCCTCGATGATCACGTTCTCGCGCACCGTCACATCGCGGCCTAAGGTCACCTCAGGCCCGATCTTCGCGCTGGGATCGATCTTGTTCACAGTCTGTCTCCTGTAATAATCAAGGCGTTTTTATACTAATAATTAACCAGAACGCCGTACGTGCCGTCACCTGAGCGTCAAGCGCCGCTTTAAAGCTTTTGGGGCTTTAAAGGCGCGCGCCGGAGCGTGCGCCCCGGCTTTTTTTTCTCAGTGCTTGGCGCACATGAGCTCTGCCTTGCAGCAGAGCGTGTCGCCGACATAGGCCTCGCCTGCGAACGAGGCGATGCCGCGGCGCTCGCGGAAGTACTCGACCTTAATGATGAGCTGATCGCCGGGCACGACGACATGCTTGAAGCGCGCCTTGTCGATGGCGGCGAAATAGTAGAGCTCGCCCGGCTGCGGCTTGCCCACCATGGTGAAGGCGAGCACGCCCGTGGCCTGAGCCATGGCCTCGAGGATGAGCACGCCCGGGAGCACCGGCTTGCCCGGGAAATGCCCCTGGAAGAACGGCTCGTTAAAGGTGACGTTCTTTAAGGCCGTGAGCGTCTTGTGCTCGCCCTCGATATTGTAGTCGAGCACGCGGTCGATCATCAGGAAAGGAAAACGGTGCGGGAGCAGCCCCATGATCTGCTCGATGTCCAGGGTTTTCTTTGCGGTATCTGTCACTTCTAATCCCCTTTAAAAAATTCTGTCACTGCCTGGCGCTCTCAAGCTTCGCCACTTTGGCCGCGAGTTCCTCAAGCTTGTGGTACATCTCGTTGATGTGCAGCGTCCTTGAGGCCGTAAGCCGCCATTCGCGGTTAGGCTGCGCCGGAATGCCGGAGCTGTAGATCCCGGGCTTGTCTATGGAGCGCATCACCATGCACATGCCGCTGATGGTCACGCCGTCGCAGATCGTGATGTGCCCGTTGAAGACCGAGGTGCCGCCGATGATGCAGTAGCGCCCGATCTTGCAGGAGCCGGCGAACGTCGTGCCGCCGGCCACCGCCGTGCCCGTGCCGATGTGCACGTTGTGCGCCACCTGGCAGAGGTTGTCGATGATGACATTGTCCTCGATCACCGTGTCGTCTATGGCGCCGCGATCTATACAGGTGCACGCGCCGATCTCGACAAAAGAGCCGATAACAACGCGACCGGTCTGCGGGATCTTGACCCAGACGCCCTTCTCATTGGCATAGCCAAAGCCGTCAGAGCCGATTACCGTGCCCGACTGCACGAGGCAGTGCTCCCCGATGACGCAGTCATGGTAGACGCTCACGTTAGGGTAGAGTCTGGTGTAATCGCCTATCACCGCGTCAGGGCCGATAACGACACCTGAGCCCAGCTGCACATGCGATCCGATCCGGGCGCCTTTTGAGACCACCGCGTGATGCCCAAGGCTCACGTCATCTCCCAGCACGGCCCCTTCCTCCACGACAGCATCTTGGGCAATGCCCGTCGCGATGCGCGGCGTCGTGTCCAAAAGCTGCGCGGCCTTTGCAAAGCCCACGTAAGGATCAGGCATGACGAGCGCGCAGGCGCCCGCGCGCAGGTGCGGCAGATCGTCCTTGCGCACGATCACCGCCGAGGCCTTGCTCTCGCTTAAGGCCTTGCGGTAGTGCGGATCGGAGAGGAAGGAGATCTCCCCCTCCTGCGCCGTCACGAGGTTGGCGACCTTTTTGATCTCAGGATCGCCTGATCCTGAGATCTCGGCTCCCAGAGCGTTTGCGATCTCAGAGAGGCGCATGGTTATTTCTTCTTGTCAGAGGCCGGGGCCTTGGCGCCGCTCTGGGCGGCCACGCGCTTTACAACCTCATCTGAGATGTCGACGGCGCGGGTGGCGTAAGCGACAGCCTCGCCGCGGATCACCAGCTGCAATCCGCGCTCTTTGGCGATGTTGTCTATGGCCTCCTGCACGAGTTTGCCTAACTTCATCTCCTCGTCGTGCACGGCTTTGGACTGATCTTCCTGCAGCGCACGGCCCTTTAAGTTGTAGTCAGCCTGCATCTGCGCGAGCTTGCGCTGCGCCTCGGTGAGCTGATCGCCCTTTAAGGTCGGCAGCGACTGCTGCAGCGCCTTGCCGTCCGTTTCGAGCTTGGCAAGCTCCTGCTGGCGCGGTCCGAATTCCTTTTGAAGCTTCTCTTTGACCGCGGCGGCCTGCGGAATGTCGTTCATGACGAGCGGGACGTTGACGACGCCGATGAAAGAGGCGGCCTCCGCCCCTTTGGCATCGCCTGAGCCTGCGGCAAAAGCCTGGGCGCAGAAAGCTGCTGCGCCTAACGCAAGGGCGCCTGCAAGGATGGTTTTTCTGAACATTTTTTTATACTCCTAATTATCAGAAGCTGCCGCCCAGGTTGAAGTTGAAGAACTGGGTGTCATCGCCGTCATATTTTTTCACGGCTTTGGATAATGAGAATGAAAGCGGCCCCACCGGCGAGATCCAGGTGAGCGCCAGGCCCACGGAGGCGCGGTAGTCGCCAGCCTTGGAGAAGTCGTAAGTGTAATCGCCGCCGTGGGTGTCCCACAGGGCGCCGGCATCATAGAACACCGAGGTGCGCACGTTCTCCTTGTAGGCCTCGGACACGAAAGGCGTCGGCACAAAGAACTCCAGCGAGGCCGCCCAGAAGGCGTTGCCGCCCACGGAGGTGTCGGAGACATATGGGCCTGTAAGCGTCGTGTCGTTTGAATAATAGATGGCCTTCGGGCCGATGCTGTTGTGATCAAAGCCGCGCAGCCACGAAGACGAACCTAAGTAGAAGTTCTTGAAGAAAGGCAGGCGCTGATCCTTGCCGTTCTTCGTGCCGTAACCTTCGGCGTAGCCGCCGCGTCCGCGGGCTGAGAAGATCCACTGGTGATCGGTGTCAAAGGGGAAGTAGTGGTAGGTTTCGCCGATGAGCTTGTAGAACTGGGTGTCCGAGTTCGGGAGCATGGCCGTGGCTGAGAGCACCTGCTTGGAGCCTTCCGTCGGGAACACGCCCTTATCAAGGGTGCTGCGAGTGAGGCTCACCTCGGCGCTGTAGTTTAAGAACGTGCCCTTGCGCCCGTTCTTGCCGTACTGGCTCCAGAAGGCCTCGGCCTGCTCGAACTTGCGCCCCGTGTTTTTGATCTTTGTGTGCTCAACGCCTAAGGCGTAGTCAACGCGCCAGGTCTCAGAGAGCGGGTAGCCTGAATTGAGCTCAAAGCCTATGGTGCGGTTGTCGTAGTCGACGACATCGTCATCATCGCCGTAGTAGTGATCAAAGTAGATGCGCCCGCCTAAGGAGATATTGTCGATGGTGAAGTAGGGATCGGTATAGCCTAACTCCATGTGCTTGCGGTAGTCGTTCTCATAGGCTGACACGACTCCCTTCGTGCCCCACCCAAAGAGGTTGTTCTGGGAGATCGAGGCTGAGAGCATCAGGCCTGAGTCCGTGCCAAAGCCGATGCCGCCCTGGATGGAGCCGGTCGGGCGCTCTTTGACAGTCGTCTGCACGTTCACGGTGTCAGGCGTCGAGCCGCCGCGCTGCACGTCCATGTCGACTTTTTCAAAGAAGCCCGTGCGGTTTAAGCGGGTCTTGGAAGTCTCCATGGCCTCGTTTGACAGCCACGTGCCGTCCATCTGGCGGATCTCGCGGCGGATCACCGTGTCGTCCGTGGAGTCGTTGCCGTTGATAAAAAGCTGCGCCACATAGATGCGCTGCCCTGGCTCGACGGTAAAGGCCAAATCGACGCTCTTGTCGTTTTCGTTAAATGTGGGTACGGCGTGCACTTCCGAGTAGGCGTAGCCGTATTTGCCCAGGAAGTCGCGCAGCATCTTCTCGTTGTCGGTGACGCCCTGCTCGGAGTAGACATCGCCCTGCTCAAGCGTCAGCAGCTGCTGCATCTCGGGGCCGTAGGTGAGCGTGTTGCCGGTGACGGAAGTCTTGCCGACTTTGTACTGCTCGCCCTCATTGACGGCAACCGTGAGGTAGAGGCCTTTTTTGTCCGGCGTCATCTCCACGGAGGCGTTGTCTATCTTGAACTTCACATAGCCGTGGTTCATGTAATAGTGGCGCAGATTGTCCAGATCGCCGCGGAATTTCTGGGAATCGTAGTGCTGGTTGGCCATGAAGTTCCACCAGGGCACGCTGTCGCGCAGCTGCATCTGCGCCAGCAGCACATCCTCGGGGAAAGCCTTGTTGCCGACGATATTGATCTGGCGGATCTCAGCGGCCACGCCTTCTGAGAACTCGAGCCTCACGCCGACGCGGTTGCGCGGCAGCGATGTGATGATCGGGTTGACCGTGGCCTGGTACATGCCGGCGCCGTGGTAGAAATCCTCCAGGGATTTTTTCACGGCCGCGAGGTTTTGCACGTTCAAAGGCTCGCCTTCTTTTAAGCCCTGCTGCTCAATGACCGGCTTTAAGCTGTCGTCATTGATGCTGCTGTTGCCTTTGAACTCCACGGAGGCGATCGTCGGGCGCTCTTTGACGTCGACGATGACATCGCCGCCTTCGCGGGAGATCTTCACATCATCGAAATCGCCGGTGGCGTACAGGCGCTTTAAAGCCTGGGCCACGCCGTCCTGCGTGAGGCTGTCGCCCGGGCCAAACGGGAGTGCCAGGAGCACGGCGCCGCGGGTGACACGGTTTAAGCCCCTGACCTGGATGTTCGCGACGGGAGTGTCATACAGCGTGGAGCTCGCTGCGGCGGAGGCCGGGTTTACGGCCGCTCCGGCGCACAGGAGCAAGCCGCAGGCGACTGCGGCCCTGAGACTGGAGATCTTTTTTTCCATATTTCAGTTAAGCTCTGCTTTTTTGCGGACGCGCGGGACTGCATAAACGCTACAGTCCGCGGATGTCATTGAATACTGCCAGCATCATCAGCCCAAGCAGAATGCTGACCCCCATGAGTGTAAGGGCATACTGGATGCGCCCTGACGGCGCCCTGCCTTTTACAGCCTCATAGGCGATAAACATCAGCTGGCCGCCGTCCAGCACCGGGATCGGCAGCAAATTAAGAATACCTAAGTTTACACTAATGACGGCCAAAAAACTTATAAAGAACACGGCGCCGCTCGCCGCGCTCTCGCCCGCACCCTTGGCGATGGCGATGGGCCCGGAGACCGCCTCGGCCGAAACAGCCCCCGAGATAAGCCTCACGCACGCCTGCGCCACGAGGCGCGACATGCGCCAGGTGTCTTTGGCGGCTTTGGCCACGGCGCCTGAAAACGAATAGCTGATTTCATGCATGAGATCGGGATCAGGCGTGGAACTCACGCCCGCGCCGATCTGCGGGATCTCGCGCCCCAGATCCTTTGAATACACCATGCGCGGAGTTATTTGGGACTCATAAAGTTTCCCCTCGCGCTGCACCGTGAAATCGAGCGTCCGTCCGCCGCTGCGGCGCACCGCGTCGAAGACGCGGTACCACACCGGGGTGGCAACGCCATTTACCGCGGTGATCTGATCGCCGCTCTTAAGCCCTGCCTGATCGGCAGGAGAGCCTGGCTGTACCATGGACAGTTCGTTGTGCACCGTGCCGTTTGAGCGCCTAAGTCCCATGAGCTCCACGGGATCCTCCCTTCCCTCAATGTAAAGGCGCGAGACGTCGATGCTGTACGTCCCCTCGGCGCCCTGCCCTTTCCAGGGTACGGTCTTAAGCTCGAGCGTGCCGCCGCCGGTTACCGCGGAGACCAGTTCCATGCTCACCTCGCTCCACGACGGCGCCGGGGCGCCGCCCGCCTCGGTAATGAGGCTGCCTGAGACCATGCCGGCGCGGGCTGCCGGGCTGCCCGGGATCACATCGGAGGCCACCGGCAGCAGCGCCGGCACGCCCATGAGGTTTACGATGACATAGAGCACAAAAGCAAGGATCACGTTGCACAATGGTCCGGCGGCGATGATAAAGGCGCGCTGCTTTAAGCTCTTGCCCCGAAACGAGCCTTCCTCATGGGTGACACGGTGGTCGTTCTCCCCGAGCATCTTGACATAGCCGCCCAAGGGAATGGCCGAGACGGCGTACTCGCAGCCGTCACGCCCGGTGTGCTTTATGAGCACCTTGCCAAAGCCGATGGAAAAGCGCTGCACCTTTACCTTGCAGAATTTGGCGGCGGCAAAGTGCCCGGCCTCGTGCACGGTGACGAGGATCCCCAAAGCGATGGCAAAGAAAGCCAGGTTCCAGATAAAAGCAAGCATCAGATTTTTTTAAGCTCCTCCCGCGCCAGCGCGCGAGCGCGCGCGTCGGCTGCGAGGATCTCATCCAAAGAGTAGACAGATGGCTCTCCAAAGCGCCCGAGCACCGCCGCAACGATCCGGGCGATGTCCGGGTAGCTGACGGCGCCTTTTAAAAACGCGTCCACGGCCACTTCATTGGCCGCGTTTAACGCGGTCGTCATGCCCTGGCCTGAGCGCGAGGCCTCGATGGCCAGCTTCAGGCAGGGATAGCGCTTAAAGTCCGGGCGCTCAAAGCTCATCGTCGGGCAGGAGGTGAGATCCAAAGGCTCAACGGTCGAGGCGATGCGCCCTGGGTAGGCGAGAGCCCGCGCTATGGGCGTGCACATGTCAGGGCGGCCTGACTGCGCCAGCAGCGCGCCGTCTATATATGAGACCATGGAGTGCACGAGCGACTGGGGGTGAATGAGGATCTCGATATCAGAGTCTTTGGCGTTAAACAGATAGCGCGCCTCGATGAACTCGAGGCCCTTGTTCATCATGGTGGCGCTGTCAGTTGAGATCTTAGGGCCCATGCGCCACACCGGGTGCGCCACGGCCTGCGCCGCCGTCACGTTTTTGAGCTCCTCTAGCGGGAGCGTGCGGAACGGCCCGCCGGATCCGGTAAGCACCAGGCGGCGCACTCCGGCTTTTTTCAGATCGCAAAAGCCGATGCTGCGCTGGCACTCCTCAGGCAGGCACTGGAAGATCGCGCTGTGCTCGCTGTCCACGGGCAGCACCTGCGCCCGGTATTTTTTGGTCTCGTCAAAAAACAGCCGTCCTGACATGACGAGCGCTTCTTTGTTCGCCAGCGCCACAGTGTGTCCGGCGCGCACGGCACAGAGCGCGCTCTCAAGCCCCGCCGCGCCCACGATCGCGCAGAGCACAATGTCGGTATCCGGCGCGCCTGAGAGCTCCGCTGCCGCATGGGGGCCTGAGAGCACCTCGCAATGAAGCCCGGCCTCTTTGATTTTGCCCCTTAATTCCTCAGCGGAGCGTTCATCGCACAGCGACACACGCTCGGGCCTGAACTCCAGCGCGATCTCAAAGAGCTTTTGCGCATCGCGCCCGGCCGCAGCGGCAATGAGCCTGAATTCCTGCGGGTGCGCCCTTAAGACTTTGAGCGTGCTCGTGCCGATGGAGCCGGTGGCTCCGAGCAGCGTTAGCGTGCGCATGGAACTGATGCCTCCTCAAATGCGCCCTGAAAACGGGTTTTAAAAGCTAAAAAGCTTATTTTGGACTGGACTTGCGGGCCAAAGTTCCCGCAAGGCCTGCTTATTTGGTTTAGCGCTTGTCAGGCAGCCAGGGATAACAGGTAATTTAAACCCGTGAACACCGGGATCACGGCAAGCTGCGAGTCGATGCGATCGAGCATGCCGCCGTGCCCCGGGAAGATCCTCCCCGAGTCCTTGATCCCTGCCAGACGCTTTAGCATGCTCTCCACGAGATCGCCCACTACCGAGAAGAGCACGGTAAGCGCGCCGATCACCAGCATGGGGATAAGCGCGGCCTCATAACCTGCGTACCACCCGAGCTTTATGAACACGAGCATGCCCAAAAGCGCCAAAAGCAGTCCGCCTGCGAGCCCCTCGAGCGTCTTGTGCGGGGAGACGCGCGGGATCATCGGGGTCTTGCCCAGGGCCTTGCCGCAAAAATACGCTCCGGTGTCCGCGAGGATGGCCAGCGCCATGACGGCGGCGAGCAGGAACGCCCCCTGCAGCGGGTTTTGCGCATAGCCGCTTGAGCGCAAAATCAAAAGTCCGATCAGAAATGGCAGCAACATCCACAGCGAGAATACTGAGGCCAAAAAGCGGTTTTTATGCCAAAGACAGCCTTTGGGGAATTTATACAAAAGCGGCAGCGCGATCACCCACAGGGCGATCCCTGAGGCAGTGAGGGCGTAGCACCAGGCGGGGATCTCGCCTGTGACAAACTTCCCGGGCACGGCAAAATAAAAAACGATGCAGGCTGCCACCACGGCAAGCGTCACAAAGCTCAGGCGGGATTTAAAGCCGATGAGCGGCCCCATCTCATAGGCGCCGACGACGTACATAAACAGCGCGCCGATGGCGAAGACCTCATAACTTGCAAAAAACAGCCAGGCGATGACGGCGGCAACCAGGATGACGCCGGTAATGATGCGGGTTTTCATGAATTGTTCCTAATTTGCTGATCCGGGCTCTTGCACCCCGGCATGCGAATTTGGCGGCTTTATGTCAGAGCGGGGTTTGCAGCTGCTCTGAGATCATGCCAAAGCGGCGCTCGCGGCCTTTGAAATACTTAAGCGCCGCGTCGAGATCCTCGCCTGTGAAATCAGGCCAAAGGATGTCGCTGAACCACAACTCGCTGTAAGAGGCCTGCCAGATAAGGAAGTTTGAGACGCGCCTCTCCCCGCCGGTGCGGATCAGGAGATCGACATCGGAGGGCTCGGCAAGTTCGCGCCCCAAAAGCTCTTCGTTTATATCCTCAGGGGCAAGCGCGCCCTCGCGCGCCTTTTGGGCAAGCTTTTGGGCCGCCCTCGCGATATCCCAGCGCCCGCCGTAGCCTGCCGCGACATTTAAACGCATGCGCGCCCCGTCCGCGGTCTCTGCCTCGGCCTGCCTGATCTTTTTTTGCAGCGCCTCAGGGAAGCCTGAGGTGTCGCCTATGACGCGCAGGCTGATCCCGTTTTTTTTGAGATCGGGGGTCTGCGAGTCCAGCGCCCTTGCAAAAAGCTGCATAAGCGCGGTGACTTCAAGTTTCGGGCGCTTCCAGTTTTCCGAGGAGAAGGCAAAGAGCGTGAGGATCCTGATGCCGCGGCGGGCGGCTTCCTCGACGATGCGGCGCACGGCTTTGGCGCCGGCTCGGTGGCCCATCACCCGCGGCAGGCCGCGGTTTTTGGCCCAGCGGCCGTTGCCGTCCATGATGATCGCGACATGGCGGGGGACGGTCATCCCGCCCTCCGCCTTAACGCCGGTCTGCTCTGGCATGGGTATGGATTGTCAGACCGCCATGAGCTCTTTTTGCTTGGTGTCAAAGAGCTCATCGCTCTTCTTCACGGCGGCGTCAGTGAGTTTTTGCACCTCGTTTTCAGCGGCGCGCTCCTCATCCTCTGAGATCTCCTTTTTCTTCTGGAGATCTTTTAAAGCGGCGTTAGCATCGCGGCGCAGATTGCGGATCTCGACCTTGCACTGCTCGACCTCGCCCTTGACGACCTTCACGAGCTCCTTGCGGCGATCCTCGGTCAAAGGAGGCAACGGCACGCGGATCTCCGAGGAGGTGGAAACCGGGTTTAAGCCGAGATCGGACATCTGGATGGCGCGCTCGACATCCTTCATGGCGCTGCGGTCAAAGACGGTCAGCTTTAAGGTGCGGGCGTCCTCGACGTTGACCTGCGCGACCTGGCGCAGCGGAGTCGGGGTGCCGTAATACTGCACCATGATGCCGTCGAGCAGCGCCGGGGAAGCGCGGCCGGTACGGATCTTGGAAAGGCGCACGTCAAGGGACTTGACGGCATTGTCCATGGATGTTTTGGCTTTGGATTTGACGTCGTTAATCATAATAAAGATAAAGCTCCGTAAAAAAGCTCCGCACATCGGGCGAGAGCTTTGGCAAAAGGCGTTTTCCGCCCTTTTTGCACTTTGGATATTTTACACGAAAGAAAGAGCGCGCCATGCGGGCAAAATTGCGGCGCGGCCGATTTGGAACTCCGTTGCAAATCCGCGCCGCGCCGTGGTGTTTTTGCTCTATGGGATCATGACACCAAAGTGCCTTCGTTCTCTCCGAGACAGGCCTTTAAGAAGGCGCCGTCTTTGACCATCGAGAACACCCGGATAGGCAGGCTGTGCTCTGATGCCAGCGCGAAGGCCGTGAGATCCATGACCTTGAGCTGCTTTGAGAGCACCTCCGCAAACGAGAGGCGGTCAAAGCGCGTGGCGGCGGGATCCTTCATGGGGTCGGCGCTGTAGACACCGTCGACCTTCGTGGCTTTTAGCACTTCGGAACACTCAAGCTCTATGCCCCTCAGCACCGCGGCGGTGTCCGTGGTGAAAAAGGGCGAGCCCGTGCCGCCTGAGCAGATCACAGTGCTGCCTGAGCGCAACAGTTCGCGCCCGGCGCTCGCGCTGTATTGCAGCGTGATCGAGGGGATGCCGTAGGCGGACATCAGCACGGCGCTGCCGCCCTGGCGCTTGAGTTCCTCGCGCATAGCCAGGCCGTTCATCACGGTGGCGAGCATGCCCATCTCATCGCCGGCGACACGGTCGAAGCCGGCCTGTTGCAGCGCCGCTCCGCGGAAGATATTGCCGCCGCCGATGACGAGGGCCGTTTGCACGCCGTGTTCCTGCACCTTTAAGATCACTGACGCGATCTCAGAGAGGATCTTCGGATCTATGCCAAAGCCCTGCTCGCCTGCGAGCGCCTCGCCTGAGATCTTAAGCAGGATCCGGCGAGCTTTGCCTGTGTTCTCCGATGCCATTTGCGACCTCAAAAAGCTTATTTCTGAGCCTGGGCGATCTGAGCCTGGACTTCAGCGGCGAAGTTTTCCTGCTTCTTCTCAACGCCCTCGCCCACTTCAAGGCGCTTGAAAGCCAGGGCATCGGCCTGGTGCTCTTTGAGCAGCTGGCCCACGGTGATGTCAGGGTTCTTCACAAAAGGCTGGCCGGTCAGCGAGATCTCGCCGGTGAACTTTCTCATGCGGCCTTCGACCATCTTCTCGGCGATCGCCTGGGGCTTGCCGGATTTGACGGCCATCTCGACCTGCAGCGCTCTCTCGTGCTCGACGACATCCTTGGCGACGTCCTCAGGCTTTAAGAAATCAGGCTTGGAGGCGCACACGTGCATGGCGACATCCTTGGCCAGAGCCTCGTCGCCGCCCTTTAAGACGGTGATGACGCCGATCTTCTTGTTGGAATGGATGTAGACGCCGACGGTGTCGTCAGCGGCGGCGGCCACGTAAGCGGCGCGGCGCAGGTGCATGTTCTCGCCGACTTTGGCGATGAGGGCCGTCAGGGCCTCGCCCACGCTCTGGCCGTCGCCGAAATCAGCGGCCTTGATCTTCTCGACGTCGTCGGTGGCGGCTTTTAAGGCGGCATTGGCGGCCTGCTGCGCGAAATTCAGGAACTGCTCGTTCTTGGCGGCAAAGTCAGTCTCGGTGTTCACCTCGACCATGGCTACCTTGTTGCCGTCGCGGGCCACGGTGATCACACCTTCGGCGGCGATGCGGCCGGCCTTCTTGGCGGCTTTGGCGGCGCCGCTCTTGCGCATGGCGTCTATAGCCTTCTGCATGTCGCCGTCAGCTGCGACCAGGGCCTTTTTGCAGTCCATCATGCCCGCGCCGGTGGCGTCGCGCAGTTCTTTGACCATTGCGGCAGTTACTTTTGCCATAATTTTTTCTTTCCTCGGTTCAAAAAAGACCGGATGACCGGCCTTTTGGATTTTCAGGCGGCCGCGCCCTGGGCGCGGCCGGGGTAATGAGTTAAACGGGTAGAAAGCTTATTCGGCTTTCTGCTCGGCGGCAGGGGCTTCCTCACCTTTCTCCTGCTCGGCCTCGGCAGCCTCTTTGGCAGCGGCTTCCTCGGCTACAAGCTGGGCGCGGGCGTTGTTCAGGGCCTCGGTCACACCATTTAAATAGAGCTCGATGGCGCGGATGGCATCGTCGTTGCCCGGGATGACGTAGTTCACGCCATCAGGATCGGAGTTCGTGTCGACCACGGCCACCACAGGGATGCCCAGGTTGTTGGCTTCCTTGATGGCGATGTGCTCGGCCTCTGCGTCGATGACGAACAGCGCGTCAGGCAGGCCGCCCATGTCCTTGATGCCGCCTAAGGAGCGGTTTAACTTGGCCAGCTCGCGAGTGCGCAGCAGCGCCTCTTTCTTAGTGAGCTTGTCAAAGGTGCCGTCCTGGCTCTCGGTCTCGAGATCCTTTAAGCGCTTGATGGACTGGCGCACGGTCTTCCAGTTCGTGAGCATGCCGCCCAGCCAGCGGTGGTCAACGTAGAACTGGCCGCAGGCAGTGGCGGCGGGGCCGACCTGCTCGCAGGCGGCGCGCTTCGTGCCGACGAAAAGGATCTTGCCCTTGTGAGCAACCACGCTGCTCATGAAGTTCAGGGCGTCGTTGTAGCACTCAACGGTCTTATCCAGGTTGATGATATGGATCCCGTTGCGGGCCCCGAAGATGTACTGTTTCATCTTAGGGTTCCAGAAGCGGGTCTGATGGCCGAAGTGGACGCCTGCTTTGAGCATGTCGCGCATGGTAACGGATGACATTGTGTATACCTCTTTAAAGGGTTGTGCCTCCACTGTTTCATGTCCCCGACCGGCATGCCGGCACCCTGGGGATCACGTGTGCAAACAGTGTGTGTTTTCTAAAAATTAAACAAAACGCCTCAGGTGTGAGACACCAAAAGGCACATCATTCTAGCACAGCACCGGCCCCTTTGATGCCGCGGCGCAAAATTCCGCAGCAGAGCCGCGCGCCGGCCCAGCCCTGAAGTCAGATCTTCCGGCCGTTCAGACCTCAGACGCGGCAAAAGCTCCGTCCGTGCCTTAGCGCGCCTTCGCATTGCATTCCCCTGGCGCGGCCTCAGCCTCGCTTTTAACCCCAAGCCGTGCAGTTTTGAATAAGCACAGGCATTCCTCTTTTGTGTCCATTGCGGGTCTGGTTTTGAGTCAGAGGTTTTATGAAATTTTGGTCTGCTCATACAAGCTGCTAATGATTATATCAAGCTGTAAATAATTCCTGTTATCCATGGATCGTTCACATGTGCTTTATCTTTTTTACCTGGTTCACTTGATTTTTCGATTTACGCATATATACTCAATGCGCATTTTGCTCAAAGGCTTGCAAGCGCAAGCCTGTTACTCATTCAAACAAGGATCATTCATGAAAGACGCCGATCAGATCCGCATCGCGCCCGGGAGCGTCTTCCTCTCAAAACAGGAAGCCGTGAGCTGGTACCGCGCCGAAAACGCCGCCGGCCATAAATTTCCCGAGCTGTCCGAAACGCTGCGCCGCGCGCTGAGGTTCTATTTTCCGTAAGAGTTCATATCCTGGGATCAGGCCACCATCGCTGTGGATGAGGCTTTTAAGGCCTTTGTGCGCGGGAACACCGATCTCATGGTCGAGGCCGCAAAACTCATAGCAGGCGATCAGAGCCTGACGCTCGACAAGGAGCGCCGCGCCCGGACCGAAAAGATCATCACCCTTTTGCCGCTTGGACAGACCGTCAGGCTGGACAGCCTGGTTTACTGCACAAACGAGCACATTCTCAATTTCGAGTATCAGGGGCGTCTTGAGAGCGTTCCCGGCGCTTACGATCAGCTCACGCCAAAGCAGCGCTCCGCAAAGCGTTTCATCCGCGAACAGGCGCTTGAAAAGCGCATGTGGAAATACGCATCAATGACATGCAGCGCCCATTCCAGGACCGAAAAGCGCGTTGACATACTGCCAAAGGTGTTCACGTTCTGCCTGTGCAGGTTCGATCCTTTCGGCCAGGACAGGACCGTCTACGCAAGCCGCTTCGGGGAAGACTGGAGCGACAGGCTTTTCCCCGGCGCGCCGCAGATCTTTTTCGTCAATCTCAGAGCGTGGGACAAAGCGGCAGATCCGCAATTGCGCTCCGTGCTGCAATATTTTTGCAACGGCCGCAGGTTACCCGGGGATAAGGAGCCCCTTGCGATTAAAATGGAAATGGCATTTGAAAATTTAAGGAAAGCGATGATGGGATTGGACGGAGGTCTTATGGTTGAAGGGCTGTTTGACAGAATCGACAGAATGGCGATCGAAGAAGATGCGAGAGCCATGGGCCACAATGAAGGGAAGATCGAAGGCAAGGCTGAAGGTAAGGCCGAAGGAAAGGAGATAGGAACAAGAGAGTCACTGCTGAGGTTCGTTTACAGCTATATGCAGAGCACCCACGAATCCTTGGAAAAAGCCTTTGAAGTGCTCAAAGTCAGCCCCAATGAACAGGCTTTCGTTCGCAAGAGCCTGTCTCAGGCGCAGCCATAAGTCAGGTCGGCGCTTTGAGCTTTAGAAAAAAGCTTCAAAGCGCCTCTTCTGTTTTGACAAATGAAGTGCCGTCATGTTTAAGGTACTGTTTGACAGAAAAGCAATCGCAGAGGATGCGAGAGCCGCAACGCGCCATTGGGGGTAACGGATTCCATTTGGCGCAATAATATGGAAGCCCATGCAGATTAAAACCATCCTCGCGGTATTCAGTCTTTGAGCATGGACTTAACGGTCTCTTCGCCGCTCTTAAACGGACCGTAAAGACCTCGGCCGCTTTCAATCTCTTCAAGCGCATGTATAAGATCCACGCATAGATGTTCATCTAAACTGAACGCAAAAGGTATGCCCTGCTCGCGCACGGCCGCGTGCAAAAAGATCCTCAGCGCAGACTCAGTATCAAACCCCAAAGATTCAAAGAGCCGATCTGCAGCATGCTTTAGTTGTTCTTCAATGCGCACGTTCAATATCGCCATGTCAAACCTCAGTTATTTACAGCTTGATACTGATAGCTTAGGCAAATGGCAAAAAGTCTTGAGTCCCAAGGATTAAAAATGCCGCGCAAGTTAGTGGTG
>DKSD01000084.1 GCA_002473165.1 Succinatimonas sp. UBA7265 | reverse complement strand
GTCTTCAAGAAGGTGTTCGGCAGGAAAGAGCTGGCACAGCAGCTTATCGAGAAGATCCTGAAAATAAAGATCTCCCAAATAGATGAGATCCAGACGGAAAAGGCCGTCGACGGCGGGCCGCAGGAAAGAGGCGTGCGCTATGACATCCTCATCAAGGATGACAGGCACACGCGCATCGACGTCGAGATGCAGGCCGGACGCAGCAAAGAAGAGGTGCTGGCGCTGCGCAGCCGCTATTACCAGTCGCGGCTTGATCAGCACACGCTGTCAAAAGGCGAGAATTTCCCGGTGCTGGGAAAGTCGTACGTCATCTTCCTGTGCGCCTTTCCGATCTTTGGCGGCCGCCGGAGCAGATATACCTTCAGGAACATCTGCGAGGAAGACCGCAGGCTGAGGCTCAAGGATCGCTCCTTCAAGATCTTTCTGAGCTCGAAAGGAAAGCGGGATGGCAGGACTGACCGCGAGCTGCGGGCGTTTCTTGACTACATGAACGGCGGCGAGGCCACAGGCGGTTTCCTCAGCGAAATCGACGAAGAAGTGCGTAAAATTAACAGTGATCCCAGGACAAAGGAGGAGAGCGGCAAAATGTCATTCATCATGCTCAAAGAGGAACGCGACGAACGCATCTATGACAAGGGCAGGGCCGATGGCAAAGCTGAGGGCATAGATATTGGCAAGGCTCAAGGCATCGAGATCGGCGAGAAACGCGGCGAAGAGAAGGCCACTAAGTCTTGCATCATCGGCATGCTCAAAGAGAAGTTCCCCTTGGATGCCATAGCCAGGATCAATTCCGCGTCAAAGGAACTGATCAGGAAGATCGCCAAAGAGAACGGTCTCAGCTGCGATTACTAAGAGCGCATCAAAATGCCGCCCTGCACCAAAACAGGGCGGCCAGATGCTTTCGCACAATTTTGTCGCGAAAAAAAGCCCCGTAAGGGGCTTTTTTACATCCTGGAACAATTACAGCAGCGAGTGCTTGCGCTCGTCGATGACGCGCTTAGACTTGTGCTCGGAGCGGGTGTTAAGCCCGCCGTCAGGATGGACGATCACCTGAGCCGGCTTAACGCCCAGGCGGGCCTTGAGGTGCTTTGACACCTCGGCGGCGACCTGTTCGTCCGTGGCAGGATTGCCCTGGGATTTCTCAACTTCAACCGCGTAGTGCGAGGTGAAATCGCTGTCGAAGATGCGGATCAGGTACTCGCCGGTGATCCCGTGCAGACTGCGAACCACCGCTTCCACGTCGGAAGGGAACACGTTGACGGCCGAGACGATGAACATCTCGTCTTTGCGCCCTAACACACGGATCCTGCCGGAGGTGCGGCCGCACTTGCACGGCGTGTAGTCGATGGAGCCGATGTCGCCTGAACGGAAGCGGATCAGCGGACGGGCGTGCTTGCGCAATGTCGTGAACACCAGTTCGCCCACAGAGCCCGGAGGCAGCACTGCGCCGGTCTTGGGATCGACGGTTTCAACCAGGATGTGGTTTTCGGCGATGTGCAGGCCGTCGCGCGCTTCGCACATGGCGGCGCAGGCCCCGAAGATGTCGCTTAAGCCGTAGAAGTCATACACCTTGGCGCCCCATAGGTTTTCAATGGCCTCGCGGGTGGCCTGGATCGAGCCGCCCGGCTCGCCGGCGACGATGATGGTGTTGATGGCCAGATCTTTTTTAGGATCTATGCCCTGTTTCAAGGCCTTCTCGCCCAGCTGCCAGGCGTAGGAAGGCGAGGTCCAGATATGGGTGGGCTGATAGGTCTTAAGCACCCACAGCAGCCTCTCTGAGGGCAGCGTGCCGCCCCAGATGGAGAGCGCGCCGAGGTTCTGGGCGCCGATCACGTCCGGGCCGCCCACATAGAGCGAGAAATTCAGGGCGTGCAGGTAGCGCGAATTCGGGCGCATGCCGACCTGCCAGAACCAGCGGGACTCCGTCTCCTGGAATTCCTTGAAGTCCTGCGCGGTGAACGGGCTGATGGTCGGGACGCCGGTCGAGCCTGAGGAAGTCGAGATAAAGACGACGTCTTCCTCAGGGACGCAGCACAGCTCGCCTAACATGGAGCCTTTGCCTTGGGTCTCGCGCTCCGTCTGCTTGTTGATGAACGGGAACTTTTGGATGTCCGAGAGGGTGCGAATGTCCGAAGGCTTCACGCCGGCCGCGTCAAAAGTGCGGCGGTAGTAGGGCGAGTGCTCGTAGGCAAAGGCCGTGATCTCTTTGAGATCGCGCAGCTGGTTGCGCTCGAGCTCGGCGCGCGGCATGGTCTCAAGATGCTCGTCCCAGTACTTGCGGTAACTGGTCTTTTTGATCACCTGATCGTTGGAGGCGTCTTCAAGCTCAGGATGCTTGAGGATCTCCGCGGTGTTGCTTGCTGCTGTCATTTCATTTCTCCTTTAGCCGGCGCGGCGAAAGTTCTCTCTGATGAATTTCCATTTCGCGTCGCGCGTTTTAGTAATAAATTCAATATCCTCGTCGGTAAGCGCCGCAAAGCGCTTCTGGCGTTTTAAATAATCCCTGACGCTGCCAAAGGCTTTGGGATCGCGGTTGAGCGTGAAGGCGCCGTGCTCGTACTCGGCGAGGTACCACAGCCCGCAGTCAACCATCTCTTTGGCCGCATCCAGGGTTTCATCGGTTTTTATGCCCCACCCTGAGGGGCAGGGGGCTATCACATGCAGATAGCGCGTCCCCTTTATGGAAGCCGCCTTCTCGGCTTTTTTGAGCAGATCGGGCAGATACCCCACCGAGGCTGTCGCCGCGTAGCCGATGCCGTGGGCGGCGACGATCTCGAACATGTTCTTTTTCTCGCTGAGGTTGCCTCTCAGCCTTTTGCCGGCGGGCGTCGTCGTGGTGGCCGCGCCGTAAGGGGTGAGCGAACTTTTCTGCACCCCGGTGTTCATATAGGCCTCGTTGTCATAGCAGACATAGAGGATGTCGTCATTGCGGTCTATGGCTCCGGACAGCGCCTGAATGCCGATGTCGGCCGTGCCGCCGTCGCCGGCAAAGCCCACGGCTTTAAAATCCGTGATCCCCTGGGCGCGAAAGCCTGCGGCGATGCCAGCGAGCATGGAGGCCGTGCCGGCGAACGTCGAGATCGCGGCGTTGCAGCCAAAGCACAGCTGCGGGAAGTTAAAGCCCACGGCGCTCATGCAGCCGGCAGGCAGCACGGCGACGGCGCGTTCGCCTAAGATCTTGAGGATCAGGCGCACGGCCAGCGCGCCGCCGCAGCCCGGGCAGGCCTTGTGCCCGAAGAAGGGCTCATCTGAGCTGATAGTCTTGGGATTAACGCTCATCTCTCCTCTCCCTGATCCCGGCAAAACGGGTTTCATGCCGTCCTGCCGCCAGATCGGCAAAGACGCCCCGCAGATCGTCCTCTGAGATGTCCGCGCCGCCCAGCCCTGCGATGACGCAGGACACCCTGGTTGTGATCCCCTGCTGCTGCAGCGCCGCGCACACGCTCTGGTGCACGGCCCCGGTGGCGCCGAAGCTCACGTCGCGCTCGATCACGGCCGCGGCTTTGACCTGCCTTAAGGCCTTTGCGATCTCCTGTGAGGGAAAAGGCCTGAAATAGCGGAGGCGCAGCACGCCTGCGGCAAAACCTTCTGCCCTGAGATCTGAGGCAGTCTTCTGCGCGATCCCGGTGACGGTGCCCAGGGTGATGAGCACGTACTCGGCTCCTTCGAGCAGATATCCCTCCGTAAGCCCGGGGTAAGCCCTGCCGAAGATCTGCGCAAAGCGCGCCTCGGTCTGCGGCACGGCCTTGAGCGCATTGAGCATTCCCTGCTGCTCCTGGTGCTTGAACAGGTAATTCGTCTCAGGCCCGGCGCTGAACGCGAGGTTTTTCGGGTTCTCAAAATCAAAGCGGTTCTCCGTCTTATACGGAGGCAAAAACGCGTCGGCCTGCGCGCTCTCAGGCACCTCGACGCTCTCGTAAGTGTGGGTGAGCGTAAAGCCGTCCAGGCAGACCATAAACGGGGTCGCAACCTCGGGGCTTTCTGCTATGGCAAAGCTCATGAGCGCCAGATCGAGCGCCTCCTGGGCTGAGGCCGCGTAGGCCTGGATCCAGCCTGAGTCTGCCAGCAGCAGGCTGTCGCGCTGATCGCAGTAGATATTCCAGGGCAGGGCGGTCGAGCGGCAGGCGTTCATCATCACGATCGGGTAGAGCCCGCCTGAGGCGTACACCAGGCACTCTGCCATATAGAGCAGCCCCTGCGACGAGGTGGCGGTAAAGGCGCGCGCTCCGGCCATGGATGCGCCGATGGCCGCCGAGAGCGCCGAATGCTCGGACTCGACGTGCAGGTACTCGGCCTCAAGCGCGCCGCTTTCGACCATGGAGGCCAGCGCCTCGACGCAGGTCGTCTGCGGGGTGATGGGGTAGGCGGAGATCACCTGGGGGCGGGCCAGCCTCACGCCCTCGGCAAAAGCCTCGTTGCCGCTTAAAAAGCGCTTAGCCATGGCAGGGCTCCTTCTCCATGGTCAGGGCGCCGCGGCGGCAGGCGCGGGCGCACAGTCCGCAGCCTTTGCAAAAATCCTCGTCAAATTCCACTTTGCCGTCCGCGGTCGCCTTGACGGCGCCGTCGGGGCAGCACAGGGCGCACAGCAGGCAACCGTTGCAGCGCTCAGGGACGAGCGCGGGGCGCTCGCTGCGCCAGACGCCGTTTTTCCGGGTCAGGAAGCCCGCCTCGTAAACCGGGGCAAAGGGGATCGCCTCCGGCTTAAGGCTGAAACCTTCATGAAGGCGCGGCTTGCTCATGCGGCCTCCCTTGAGGCAAGGGCGTCAAAGCCTGCCTGCGCGGCCTCAAGATTTGCCTTGGCGATCGCGCTTTTAAGGCAGGCGGATATGCCTGCTGCGAGGTCTGTGCGGCTGATCCCGCCGGTGAGGGCGGCGGCGGCGCCAAAGAGCGCCGTGTTGGGGAAGTTGCGGCCTAAGATTGCCTGCGCGGTTTTTGAGGCGTCATAGGAGAGCGCCTCAGGAAGGGGAGAGGCCTCACTGGAGTTTAACAGGATGATCCCGCCTGCTTTGAGCTCCTCGCGGGCTTTGTCCGCGTCAAAAAGCGTGGCGTCAAGATAGACGCTGATGTCGGCCTTGCGGATCTCGGAGCGGTCGCTGCACCTGCCCTCTGCGAGGCGGGTGAAGGCGCGCACCGGAGCGCCGCGGCGCTCAGGGCCGAAAGACGGCCAGGCTAAGGCGCTGTGTCCGTCATCTGCGAACACCCAGGCGGCAGCGAGCAGTTTGGCGGCGGTAAACGCCCCCTGGCCTCCGCGGCCGTGCCACAGTATTTCGTGCATGTATCCGTCCTCAAGACCCGCTGCAAAATGTGATGCGGATCGGTATTTAACTTGAGGCTAGTATGCATGCAGACTGGAGTATCAATCCAATATTATTTTTTGATTGAAAGCCATAGAACCAGTCTATAACCGCGCGCTCAGGCCGGATCCGCGGCCGGGGCGGCGTGCGGATCGGCGCTTAAAGCCTGGCGCATCAGGCTGATGTATTCCTCGGTTAACGCCGACGGCGCCAGGCCCTTGCGGGTGACATAGCCTATTTCCATGATGTCGGATTTGCCCGGATCCTCGTTGCGGAAGGGCACGGCCGTGTAGTCGGTGCCGTTGAGCTCCTCGCAGAAGATCCCAGAGCACAGCGTATAGCCGTTAAGCCCGATCATGAGGTTCACCATGGTGGCGCGATCGGTGACCATGATCTGGCGCTGGTATTCGTTGTCCGAGAAGATCTCCTCGGCAAGGTAAAACGACAGCCCGTCGCCCTGCTCAAAAGACAGGTTGGGGTAGGGCGCGAGCATCTTTAAGGTGATCTCATGCTCCTGTGCCAGCGGATGGCCTTTGTACAGATAGACAAAGGTGCGGCAGTTGCACAGCGGGGTAAACAGCAGTTCCTTGGAGCGCAAAAGCTTGGCTATGGCGCTGCGGTTGAAGTCCGAGAGGTAGATGATCCCTATTTGCGAGCGCAGCGTCGAGACGTCGTCGAGCACCTTCATGGTCGTGGTCTCGCGGATGGCGAAATCGTACTCGGCCGTGTTGTAGCCTTTGACCATCTCGACGAACGATTTGACGGCAAAGGAGTAGTGCTGGGTCGAGACGCCGAATTTCTTGCGCTGCCCGCCGTCGCCTGAATACCTGCTCATGAGATCCTGGTAGCCGGCGTACAGCTCGCGGGCGCGCGAGAGAAAATCGGAGCCCTGCGGCGTCGGGGTGACGCCGCGGGCTGTGCGCCTGAAGATGCGGATCCCCAGCTCGTCCTCAAGCGAGGACAGCGCCGAGGAGAGCGAGGGCTGGGCGACGTAAAGGCGCTCGGAGGCCCGGCTTAAAGAGCCGGTGTCGCAAATGGTCAGCACGTAGCGCAGCTGCTGCAGGGTCATAAAATCTCCAAAAAGCGCGGCGCATTCAAGCGCCGCGGCCTGCTTAATCATTCAGGCTGAGCCGCCTGAAACTTGTATAGAAGTATAAAAACGGCCGCGGCCTTTTACAAGCCGCGGCAGGGCTTACAGCCAGCCGCGTTTTTTGAAGAACAGGTAGGTCAGCAGGGCTGAGATTGCCATGAGGCCTATGGAGAAGGGGTAGCCGAACTGCCAGGTGAGCTCGGGCATGTTCGAGAAGTTCATGCCGTAAATGGAGGCGATCCAGGTCGGCGGCATGAAGACCACTGCCGCCACTGAGAAGATCTTGATGATCTTGTTCTGCTTGTGGTTCGTGTAGCCCATGGACGTCTCGAGCTGGAAGTTGATCTTGTTGGCCAGAAACTGGGTATGCGGCAGGATGGACTCGATGTCGTTTAACACCTCGTCGATGCTGCGCTCCTGGCGATCGTCGAGCGTCGTCTCAAACGTCTTTTTCACAAAGCGCAGCGCGCGGCGGGTATCGTACAGCGCCTGCAGGATCTGGGAATTTAACTCCTCCTGATTGATGAGCTCGTGGAGGATCTCCTCCACGTGCTCCTCATCGAGGATCTGATCGGCCGTTTCATCGAGGGTGCTGTACGCGTCCTCTATGAGATCGGAGAGCTGATCGACTTTAAGATCCTGAAGCTTGAGCAGCACGTCGAGCGAGGAGCGGATGTCCGTCTTGTTGTGGCGGATGTAAAAGCGCAGCAGCCTGACGATGGAGACATCCTCCTCGCGGAAGGAGATGAGCAGGTTTTTGCGCATGGTAAACGACATGTTGACGCCGTGGGTGTCGTTGGCCAGGCGCTGCGGGAACAGCGACAGGATGTGGACGCCGTCAGGGCCCATGCGAAAACGCGACGATGACTCGATGTCGTCCATCTCGTCCTCTTCAGGGACATCCTCGACAAAGAGTTTCTCCAGCCAGTCGCGCTCTTCGTCGCCAGGCTGGTTCACGTCGAGCCAGATGACGTCTGAAGGCAGGGGATCGCCGGGGGTGACGGTGCTCAGGGAAAGGGTATCGTCGTCATTGAGACGGCAGGCAGTGATCATAGCTATCTCCCGTTCACAGCAATAAGCTGATATAGATGGCGGCAGGAACCAGGCCCTGCACGGGAGCGTGCCGGAGCACGCATCGTTTGTGATTTTGTTTAAAGACAGCGCCTTGGCTTTCCGGAAAGGCCCCAAAGGGGCGGCTGCCATGTCGGTGCATATCATAACCTGAGATGAAAGCGCCTGAGCAAAAAAACCAAAGCGTCCGGGCAAAAAATCCCGCCTGAGCCTTCAGGCGCTTGTATGCGCGGCAGGCGCAATTTAAGATATGAGGGATTTTTCGCCCGCTTAAGGAAAACGCCCCATGCCGCTGTCAAAACTCCGCAAGGCCGCAGCCGCGGCCTTATCGCTTTGCGCTCTGCCGCTGTGCCAGGCTCAGGATTTTGCGCTCGTGGCAGGCGATCGCATCAGCTTTGGCGATGAGTGGAAGGTCGAGAAAGCCGAAAGCCCCAAGGCCGATCAGCTGGGGACGCTGCTTACCGCCGGGACGAAAAGCGGCTGCGCCGTGAGGGTGGACAACACCGGCGCTGAGCGCAAGGAAGGGGACACGCTGCCCACGCCGCAGCAGTTTGACGACTACCTCGGGCCGCTTTTGGCCAAAAACGGCACGCGCACCGTGAGCTCAGAGCGGGCCGAAAGCGTGCGCATCGGCGGCCGCCCGGCGCTTTCCAAGGATTACACCGTCGCGATCTCCGGGGCTGAATACCATGTGGTCACGGTGCAGTTCGCCGCGCCCTCGGGGCATCTGTACAACGCCCATGTGTTCGCCTTAAACGCCGCGGAGTTTGACAGCTGCAGGAAACTGGGCTTTGAGGCGCTCGACGGGATCAAATCCTCAGAAGGCAAAGCCGATCCTGACTGATCATCCCTTCTGAAAAAACAAGGCCCCGCGCGAAAGCATCGCGCGGGGCCTGATGTTTGCGCCCTGGGTTATTTCAGGGTTTCGCAGGCGGCTTTCTCCGCCGGCAGGCAGGCGACATAGCGCTTCATGAACGCGTCAAAGCCCTTGACGCCTTTCTCATCGGGATCGACCTTCGTGCCGGCGGCGTCCTTGAAGATCCGTGTGTCGAGGAAGTGCGGCAGCGTCTCGCCCTGGTCTTTCTCAATGAGATAGGCCGCGAGCACGGCCATGCCCCACGGGCCGCCTTCGCCGGCGGTCGTCATGACCCACACCGGAGTGTCGAGCGCGTCGGCCATGATGGTCTGGCCCACGCCTTTGGTCTTAAACAGGCCGCCGTGGCCTAAGAGCTTGTCGATCTTTACATGCTCTTTCTTTAAGATGTCCATGCCCAGCCTGATGGCTCCCAGCGAGGTACAGAGGTTCGAGCGCATCAGGTTGCCCAGCGTGAAATGCGCCTCAGGGGTGCGCACGAGCAGCGGGCGGCCTTCCTCCATGCCGGTGATGAACTCGCCTGAGAGGTAGCCGTAGGAGAGCACGCCGCCGCAGTCGGGATCCGCGTCGGTGAGCGCGCGGTTGTAGAGCAGCGAGAAGAGCTCGGTGTCGGACATCTCATGGCCCGAGGCCTTGGCGAACTCGCGGAAGATCCCCACCCAGGCGTTGAGGTCTGAGGTGCAGTTGTTGGCGTGCACCATGGCCACCTGCGAGCCGTCAGGAGTCGTGACGTTGTCGATCTCGCGGTGGAGACCCTTTAAGGCGCGCTCGAGCACGATCATCGCAAAGATTGACGTGCCGGCAGAGACGTTGCCGGTGCGCACGCCGACGCTGTTCGTGGCTACCATGCCTGTGCCGGCGTCGCCCTCAGGCGGGCACATCGGCACCCCGGCTTCAAGGACGCCTGACGGATCCAGAAGTTTTGCGCCCTCTTCCGTGAGAGTGCCGGCGTCCTGCCCTGCGACGAGCACCTGAGGAAGCAGATCCAAAATTTTAAAGCTGTAGCCGTGCTCTTTGATCACGGCGTCGAACTTTTCGGCAAAGTCCTTGCGGTAGTCATGGCTGTCGGAATCTATGGGGAACATGCCGGCGGCATCGCCTATGCCCAGCACGCGGCGGTCGGTGAGCTTCCAGTGGATGAAGCCTGACAGCGTCGTGAAAGAGCAGAGATCCTTTAAGTGCGCCTCTTTGTCGAGCATGCACTGGTAGAGGTGGGAGACCGACCAGCGCTCGGGGATGTTAAAGCCAAAGAGCTCCGTGAGTTTCTCCGAGGCCTTGCGGGTGTTCGTGTTGCGCCAGGTGCGGAACGCGGCGATGAGTTTCCCGTCCTTGTCAAAGGGCAGGTAGCCGTGCATCATGGCGCTGATGCCCAAGGCGCCGAGCTTTTTTAAAGGCGCGCCGTAACGCTTTTTCACATCGGCGGCCACGTTTTTGTAGGTGTCCTGAAGCCCTGCGATGATCTCATCCTCGTGATAGGTCCACAGGCCGTTTTCCAGGCGGTTTTCCCAGGTGTGGTCGCCTGAGGCGATGACCTCGCCTGAGGCCGGATCTATGAGGACGCCTTTGATCCTCGTTGAGCCGAACTCGATGCCGAGCACCGCTTTGCCGCTTTCAATCAGAACTTTGCTGTCTGTCATAATCGAATTACTCCAAATCGCTTATGTCTGTAATATGATTGTCAATAACTGCCAGTATAAAACCGTAACCGTTTGCAAATAGTTGCAGAGGTCTCATTTTGCGCACGCAGATGCCATGGCAGGATGAGCGCGGCCAAAAAGCGCAAAAACTTTGCGGCCGCAGGGCGCCGACGCCGGCGCGCCGGCGTCTGCAGGCCTTTTTTCGGGCAAAGGAGGAACAAGCGTATGTTATTTGGCAAGGCAGACTATCATGAGATAAAAGCTCCGCTCAGCGGAAAAGTGATCGCGCTTGCGGATCTTGATGATCCGATCTTTTCAGGCAAAGTCGTGGGCGACGGCATCGCCCTGATCCCCTCAGACGGCGAGGCGGTAAGCCCGATCTCAGGGGAGGTGTCTTTCATCGCCCCGACGCTCCATACCTACGGGATCCGCGGCTACGACGGCGTCGAGGTGCTGGTGCACCTGGGGCTTAACACCGTAAAGCTCAATGGCAAGGGGTTCAAGGCGCTCGTGAAAAAAGGCCAGACCGTCGAGGCCGGCGCGCCGCTGTGCCAGATGGATCTCGAGATGATCAGGAGCGAGGGCTACGATCCGACCACTCCGGTCGTAATCACCTCAAACACCATAGACATGATCAGGCGCCTCACGTTTAACAACGGCTTCTGCGTGGCCGGCAAGACCGCGTGCATGAAATACGCGCTCGTGAAGAAATAATCCCCGCGAAAAAAAAACGGGCGGCGCTCTTAAAGAGTGCCGCCCGTTTGTTATATATGGAAAATTTAACTGTTGTACAGCGGAGTTGAGAGATAGCGGTCGCCGCTGTCGGGGATGATGATCACGATGTTTTTGCCCGCGCTTTCAGGGCGTTTGGCCACCGCGATCGCCGCGCTTACGGCAGCGCCGCCTGAGATCCCCAAAAACACGCCTTCGCGGCGCGCGACCTCGCGGCCGACGCTGAAAGCGTCGTCATCGGCGACAGTTAAGATCTCATCGACAACGTCTGCTTTGAAGTTGCCTGCGACAAAACCCGGGCCGATGCCCTGGATCTTGTGGGGACCGGGCTTGCCGCCTGAGAGCACCGGCGAGGCGGCAGGCTCCACAGCGATGACTTTAAAGCCGCTTTTTTGCTCCTTGAGGTACTGCCCGGCGCCCGACACCGTGCCGCCGGTGCCGACACCGGCTATGAGGATGTCGGCCTGGCCGTCCGTCTGCTTCCAGATCTCAGGACCGGTGGTCTTGTAGTGGATCTTAAAGTTTGACGGGTTGTCAAACTGCATGGGGATCCAGGCGTCTTGCTGCGCGGCGCACAGCTCCTGCGCCTTGGCGATCGCGCCTTTCATGCCCAGCGCGCCGTCGGTGATGACAAGCTCGGCGCCGAAGGCTTTGACGGTGGCGCGGCGCTCCTGCGACATGGTCGCGGGCATGACGATCACGACCTTAAGCCCCAGCGCCGCGCCGGCAAAAGCCAGGCCGATGCCGGTGTTGCCGGAGGTCGGTTCGATGATCGTGGTGTTTTTGGTGATCTTCCCTTCATCGAAAGCGTCTTTGAGCATGGCGTATGCCAGGCGGTCTTTGACAGAACCTGCGGGGTTGAAGGCCTCAAGTTTGGCCCAAAGTTTCGCCTTAAGGCTGTGAGAGGCCTCCATGGCGCCCAGCTCGAGGATCGGGGTGTTACCGATTAAATCGGTGATCTTTTTGCTTACAGTCACTGGTTGCTCCTTGTGAACTTAAAAATGATCCCATTGTGATGATTGCCTGACAGGCCTTGGCCTGTCAACAGCCAGGACCGTAAAAGCGCAGTTGCGGTGCACGGATCAGGCGCTTTTTTTGGCAGCGCGCATGCCCGCAAAACAGCTTAAAACTCCTAAAACCCCCAGGCCTGCGGCCAGGGTGAAGGCTGTCGAGAGGCAGCGCTGCAGCTGCGCGAGGTATTCAAGGGTCAGGGACGGGGCGCTGATCCCCAGCGCGAAGATCCCGGTCACCAGGGCCATGCACACTGACATGCCGGCGTTCCTCGTGATAGCCTGCAACGCCGACACCAGCGCAAAACGGCTGCGATCGACGCTGTTCATGACTATGGTGGTGTTTGGCGCCGAGAAAAAGCCAAACCCAAGCCCCGTGAGCCCCTGGCCGCAGAGGATCTGCCACAGCGGCGAGTCTTGCGTGAGCGTCGCCAAAACGATGATGCCGGCAGTCGAGACCGCCATGCCGCAGCAGACTATAAGGTGCGGGCTTACTTTGGCCGTGAGCTTTCCTGCCGCGGGCGAGACAAGGCACTGCAACAGCGGCCCTAAGATCAGCACGGTGCCGGCGCTCATGGCGCTCATGCCCGAGAGCAGTTGCAGGTGCATGGAGAGCAAAAGCGTGATCGCGAACGTGCCCAGGTAGTTTAGGAAAGAGGCGCACAGCGCCCACAGCAGCACCCGGTTTTGCGCGACGAGCGAGATCTTAAGCAGGGGGCGCGCGGCTTTTTTCTGCTCTATCCACAGATAGCAGCAGAGCACAGCAGCGCCTGCTGCGGCGCACAGCGGGAACAGCGCGCCTTCCGTGATCCGGTCAAGCCCGAAGAGCAGCAACGCAAAGCCCGAGGCCGCCAGCGCCATCCTGATGTAAGGGTAGCCGCGCGACTGCGGGGCGTCGCGGGGCGCGGCGCGCGAGATCAGAGCGCCTGAGGCGTAGAGGACGGCTGAGATCAAAAACATGCTCTTCCAGCCTAAGGTGTCCGTAAGCACGCCGCCTAACGGCGGGGAGAGCGTGAGCCCGGCGTAAATGCAGGCGGTGCTCAGCCCGATGGCCGCGCCGCGCGCCTTTGCGGGCAGCCGGTCTGAGATCACGGCCGTGCCGGTGGTGAAAATTATGGAGTTGACGGCGCCTTGCACTCCTCGGGCTGCGGCGAGGAACACAAAAGAGGGCGAGAGGGCGACCAAAAGGGCGGCTGCGCAGGAGAGCGCCGCGCCCAGGCGGTAGGCGCGCAGGTAGCCCAGACGGTTTGCTAGGGCCGATGAGGGCAGCAGCATGGCGGTCGCGGCGATGACATAGGCCGAGACGGCGTAGGTGATGAGTTCAGGGCTGACGCTGAAATCCGCGGCGATCGCGTTTACGGCGATGTTGAGCGAGCTCGACATGAACGAGCTGGCAAACGAGGTCAGGCAGACCGAGAGCACAATGATGCGATTGATGTTCATGCGCGTATTTTCGCCCTCGCGGCAAAGCGCGCGGCGAAAAGTGAAAAATCTTCTTTAAAATGGCACTGTAACGGTGATTCTAAGGAGACAGGACATGCGTTATCTCATATTGTCGGACATCCACGGCGGCACGCTCGAGCTCAAGGAGGCGCTGCGTTACTTTGACATCCTGCGCTGCGATTTCCTGGTGCTCTTAGGCGATCTCCTAAACCACGGGCCGCGCAACCGCGTGCCCGGCGATTACGATCCCATGGAGGTCGCCCCCCGGCTTGAGGCCTTCAAAGAAAAGATCATCGCGGTCAGGGGCAACTGCGACAGCGAGGTCGATCAGATGGTCTTTCCTTTCCCCTGCACGGCTCCGTACGGATGGATCCTGGTGCCGCATGAGGAGCGGATCGTCCGCGTGCTCATAACGCACGGGCACCTGTACCGTTACGCCTCAGACGAAGACCGCGAACGCATGGGCCTTAAGAAAGGAGACATCGTGCTCTCAGGCCACACTCATGTGAGCGGCATTTTTCCGCAGCCCTCAGGCGTCATCAACGTCAACCCGGGCTCGACCACCATCCCCAAAGGCGGCACCAAGGCCGGTTTTGCCTGCATGGATGAGCAGGGGATCACTCTTTACGATCTGTGCGGCAATAAGCTTGGCTTCCTGGATTTTGCAACCTTGGAGTTCTGATCTCTTTGAGCCTCGGTTAAAGCTCAAAAAAACGGTCAGACCGCATCAAAGCGCGGTTTGGTCGTTTTTGCGTGCCAGAGAACTTTGGAGATCGCACTCAGGTGATCCGATCACAAATGAGATCTCGCATGCAGTTTGGCAACGCGCTTTAGTGGGGTTCAGGCGCTCTCTGCTAATATCAGCTCTATAAACATCAACAACTTTGGAGATCCCATCATGCTCGCAACTTCTCTTGATATTGCAGAGAAATACGATTACCTCGATCCTAAATTCAAGGCCGCTTTCAAGTGGCTGCGCGACAACGACGTTCCTTCCATGAAGGACGGCCGCTACGAGATCACCGACGGCGTGTTCGCCCTGGTGCAGCGCTATGAGACCTTGCCGCTTGAGAAAGCCCGCTTTGAGGCCCACAAGGACTTCTTTGACATCCAGTACCTGGCCGCAGGTCATGAGACTTTCGGCGTTGCGCTGCTCAAAGACGGCAAGCTTGCAGAGTCCGTTCCGCAGAATGACTGCTATTTCTATGACAAGCCGGATTTCTGGACTCCGGTGAACCTGAAGGCCGGCGATTTCTGCATCGTCCCGCCCGAGGAGATCCACATGCCGCGCGCCGCTTACAACGGCAAGAGCGAGAGCGTCGTCAAAGTCGTGGTCAAAGTTAAAGTCTGATTTCTCCCTCCTGTAAATCAAAGGCGGCTCCAGGCCGCCTTTTGTGAACTTTAAAGCGCGTTTATTTCTGGTTGCGCAGCACCGCCAGGCACTGCGAGGTGAAATCGCGCAGCTGCATAAGGTTCTGGCGCGAGAGATCGTCCTTTTGCTCAGCCTGCTTTACCCTCTCGAGCACCGCGTCCAAAAGCTTTTTGTCCGCGCAGTTTTGCAGGCTGACTTCCGGGACGGTGTATGGGATCTTCTGCGCGCCGCCTGACGCAGCCTGCGGATCGGCTGCGGCGCTTGCCTGAGAGGCAGCAGACTCGGGTGAAGACGCGGCCCCCTGAGATGCAGGCGCAATCTGAGCCTCGGCTGAGGCTGTCTGAGAGGCGGCAGGGGATGCGGGCGCGGCCGCAGACCCCGAGGTTTGCGACGGTACGGCCTGTGAGGCACCCTGAGCAGCGCCTGATGAAGCCGGAGCCTGGGCAGGCGCGGCGGTCAGGCGGGATGATCCCGCACCCTGAGCTGAAACCGCCGCCCCTGCGGCAGGCGATCCTAAAAGCAAAAAAACGGCTGCGGCGGCAGCGCAGCGCTGAAACTGTGTTTGCATGGCTACTCCTGTTTCAGGTGATTTTACCGCAGTGAGGTGTCAGGCACAGCGGCCAGGGTTGCCTAAGGCTAATACAAAATTTTTCAGAAAATCATTCAGGTAAAGCTCAGGTAAAAAAATTCTTAAAAAAAA
>DKSD01000017.1 GCA_002473165.1 Succinatimonas sp. UBA7265 | reverse complement strand
TCCGTTAAATTGCGAAACTTCTATTGAAAGCTAAGAATATTCAGTTTTTCGTTGGGCAAATACTGAAAATAATTGACATAACCTGTTTCATAACGCCTCAAAGCCCAGCGTTTTGCTTGTTCATAACTCTTAGTACAATAAAATCCCCACGAAAAGTCTTTAGTATATTTTGTCTTTCTAATTTCAGGAAATCTAACAATTACCTGGCTTCCATGATAAATTTCCATGTTTCCCCTTAAATAATACCCCCTCTAACACAAAATTAATTGTGTTTATAGGCTTAAATGCAACTCATTTTTTATTCCCACTCGATGGTTGCAGGCGGCTTGCCGGAGATGTCGTAAACCACCCGGGAAATGCCGTTGATCTCGTTGATGATGCGGTTTGACACCTTGCCTAAGAGTTCGTAAGGCAGCTGAGCCCAGCGGGCGGTCATGAAATCGACCGTGACCACCGCGCGCAGCGAGACCACATAGTCATAGGAGCGGTGATCGCCCATGACTCCGACGGCTTTGACCGGCAGGAATACGGTAAAAGCCTGGGAGACCTTGTCGTACCAGCCGGCGCTGCGCAGTTCCTCCATAAAGATGGCATCGGCGCGGCGCAGCAGATCCAGGTAATTCTTTTTCACCTCGCCTAAGACGCGCACTCCAAGGCCGGGGCCGGGGAAAGGATGGCGCATCACCATCTGGCGCGGCAGCCCGAGCTCTATGCCGATCTTGCGGACTTCATCTTTGAAGAGCTCGCGCAGCGGCTCGACCAGGGTGAACTTAAGATCAGGAGGCAGGCCGCCCACATTGTGGTGGGACTTGATGACCTTTGCCTTGCCCGTCTTGGCGGCGGCGGACTCAATTACATCCGGGTAGATCGTGCCCTGCGCCAGAAAATCCACGCCCTTGAGCTTGCGGGCTTCGTCAGCGAAGACATCGATAAACGTCTTGCCTATGGCCTTGCGCTTGGCCTCAGGATCGGTAATGCCCTTTAAGGCGGTAAGGAAGCGCTCTGAGGCGTCGGCATAGACAAAGTTCAAGTCCATGCCTTTGAACATCTCCTGAACCTTTTTGCCCTCGTCCAGGCGCAGCAGGCCGTTGTCCACAAAGACGCAGGTGAGGTTTGCGCCGATGGCGCGGTGCAGCAGCAAGGCGGTGACCGAGGAGTCGACTCCGCCTGAGAGCCCTAAGAGCACCTTGTGATCGCCGACCTTTTGGCGGATGCGCTCCACGGCGTCGTCGATGATCGCACCCGGAGTCCACAGCGCATGCAGACCGCACACCTCGACGGCAAAGCGCTTTAAAATCTCCCCGCCCTGTTTGGTGTGCGTGACCTCAGGGTGGAACTGCATGCCAAAGAACCTGCGCTTCTCGTCATAAACGATCGCATAAGGGCAGGTGGAGGTGGAGCCTACGGTGACGAAGCCTTCAGGGATCTTAGTGACCTTGTCGCCGTGGGACATCCACACGTCAAGCAGCTTTTGCCCATCGTGATCCGTAAGCCCGTCAAAGAGCGGGCAGGAGGCTTTGAGCTCCACCTCGGCATGTCCGTACTCGCGCTTGTCAGAGCTCTCGACCTGGCCGCCTAACTGCGCGGCCATGGTCTGCAATCCGTAGCAGATGCCCAGCACCGGCACGCCCGCCTCAAAGACCCACTGCGGAGCCCGCGGGGAGTTCTCATCGCCCACTGAATTCGGGCCGCCTGAGAGGATCACGCCCTGCGGGGCGAACTCATGCATCTTTTGCACGTCGCCGTCCCAGGGCCAGATCTCGCAGTAAACGCCGATCTCGCGGATGCGGCGGGCGATCAGCTGCGTCACCTGCGATCCGAAATCGAGGATCAGCAGTTTTTCCTGATGAATGTCTTTTGCTGCCATGGTAATTTCCAAAAGTTATGAGTTCTTAAGACACTGACGCCCCGCATCCTGCGTCAAAGACGTGAATGGCGGGGCGTCATAAGCAATCCCTTAAAGCCGGAGGTTATCAGTGGGTCTGATAATTAGGGGCTTCCTTCGTGATGGTTACGTCGTGGACGTGGCTCTCGCGGTAGCCGGCGCTGGTGATCCTCACGAACTGAGCCTTGGTGCGCAGTTCATCGATGGTGGCGCAGCCGGTCAGGCCCATGGCCGAACGCAGGCCGCCCATCTCCTGGTGGATGATGTCCTTTAAGGCGCCCTTGAAAGCCACGCGTCCTTCGATGCCTTCCGGAACCAGTTTGTCGGCGGCGTTGTCGGACTGGAAATAGCGATCGGCCGAGCCGTGGGACATGGCGGCGAGCGAGCCCATGCCGCGGTAGGACTTGAAAGCGCGGCCCTGGTAGATCTCGATCTCGCCCGGAGCCTCTTCGGTGCCGGCGAGCATGGAGCCGACCATGACGCAGTTGGCGCCGGCGGCCAGGGCTTTGGCGATGTCGCCTGAGTAGCGGATGCCGCCGTCGGCGATCACGGTGATGTCAGAGCCCTTTAAGGCGTCGACAGCATTGGCGACGGCGGTCATCTGCGGCACGCCGCAGCCAGTGACGATACGGGTCGTGCAAATGGAGCCCGGGCCGATGCCCACTTTTACCGCCGAGACGCCGGCCTCGGCCAGCGCCAGCGCGCCTTCGGCCGTCGCGACGTTACCGCCGATGATCGGCAGATCCGGATAAGTCTTGCGGGCCCATTTGATCTTGTCGAGCACGCCCTGGGAGTGGCCGTGCGAGGAATCGATGAGCAGCACGTCAACGCCGGCCTCAACGAGCGCCTGGGCGCGCTCCTCGTTGTTACCCGGGCCCGCGCCGATGGCGGCGCCGACACGCAGGCGGCCTAAGGCGTCGCGGCAGGCGTTAGGCTTGTTGGAGCTCTTCTGGAAGTCCTTGACGGTGATGAGCCCCTTTAAGTGGAAAGTATCGTCGACGACGAGCACCTTCTCGATGCGGTGCTTCTGCATCAGGGCCTGCACTTCCTCGCGGGTGGAGTTTTCTTTGGCGGTGATCAGGCGCTCTTTGGGGGTCATGGCCTCGTGCACCTTCATGGTGTCTTTGACGACGAAGCGCACGTCGCGGCCGGTGATGATGCCTAAAAGGTTGTCCTGATCATCGACGACCGGGAAGCCGCCGAAACCGTATTTGGCGGCCATGGCGCGCACGTCGCGGATCGTGGCGTCCGGGCGCACAGTGACCGGGTGGGTGACCATGCCCGACTCAAAGCGCTTGACCCTGGAGACTTCCTCGGCCTGGCGCTGGATGCTCATGTTCTTGTGGATAAAGCCGATGCCGCCTTCCTGCGCCAAGGCGATGGCGAGGTTGGATTCGGTCACGGTGTCCATGGCCGAGGAGATCATCGGGATGTTCATGGTGATTTTGGAGGTCAGGCGCGTGCGCAGATCAGCAGTTGCCGGCAGAACAGTTGAGTGTGCGGGAACAAGCAGAAGATCATCAAAAGTGAGGGCTTCTTCAACAATTCGCAGCATATAACCTCCAAAAGAAAGCTGTAAAAATTTGATCGGGCATTATACCACCTCAGGGGATCGTCTTTGGAACGCGACTGCGGCTTTTTGGGAAAGATCCGGTTAAGCTCAGGCGGCGCGGCGCAATTTCATAAAAGAGCGAGGTTTATGCCTTAAAATCCAATCAAGAGGCTGATCTTTAGTGCGGCGGCCTGAGATGCAGGGCGCGGTATATATAGGTATAGAAAACACGGAGGAGCCGGCATGAGCGGAATGTTTGAACCCAAGGACGGCGACTTTGCCTCCTATATTAAAAATTTCAATGCCAAAACGATTGAGAAGTTTTCGGCCAAAAGCAAAGCCTTGCTGACAAAGCAACAGGACAGTTTCAAAGCGCAGGATCCGGATTTTTCGAAAAAAGCTGATGCACAGTTTAGCGCAGAGCCGCAACACCCCTCACCGGGGGTGACGATTGCCGTCTATTTATTCTTCGCGGTCGTAATTTTAGGCATCTCAGGCGTAATTTGGGGCGTGTGTTATTTACTGTTTGACAGCGGGCTTAGGACTTTCCTCGGAATTTTCTTCGTCCTGTTTTTCATCTTCATCATTCTGGATGAAAACGGCAAACGCGTAAAAGAAGACGCTCAGCGCCAAAAGCGCTGAGCTGGCCAGGGAGCGGCCGCACACAAAACCAATCGGGCGCAATCTCGCATGCCTATGCGTGAACACAGCGCAGAATTAAAAACAATTAAAAACACGGAGGAGCTCTCATGAGCGGCTTGTTTAAACCCAAGGACGGCGACTTTGCCTCTCTTATAGGAAAACTCGATGCCGAATCGCTTGAGAAGTTCACGGCCGGGAGCAAAAAGCCGCTAAAAGAGCCCCGGAGCAGCTCACCCTCACAGCCCGGGGATTTTTCAAAAAACGCCGCTGCAAATGCCGGACCCCCGACCGCCGCTGCGCACAAAACCTCCCTGGCAGAGAATATTGTGATTGCGCTAATCTTCACAGCCGTCTATTGGGGGGTGTACTTTGCATTCTTCAGAGACTGCAGCCGGAAGACCTTCATCGCAATATGCCTCGTCTTTATCAGCATCTTCATTTTCGGATGGTCATCAGATGACGAGAGCAGGAAACAATCCGCCTCCGGACAAAAAGCCGCTGAGCCTGCCGCGCCGCAGAGTCCCCGCGGCAAAACAGGCAAGGAACCTTAGCCCGGGCATGCTGATTAAGATGCCCGCTGCGCTCTGTCAAACCGCACAACTCCCGTGCCGAAAGGAGGCTGTATAAATTTATCCGGCATCTGCCGCCCAAAGATCTTCACGCGACGCGCCTGAGGCTTTTTGAAAAGATCTGACAAAGCTCGGACTGCGCGAAACATTTTCATGAGAGTGAACGGTTTATGCCTTAAAATTCTGTAAAGAGGCCGGGCCGCGGGATCTTTGGTCTGATGCGGCGGGGCAAGATAAAAACACGGAGGGGCCGGCATGGGCGGCATGTACGAAACCAGGGACGGCGATTTTGCCTCCCTTATAGAAAAGCTCGATGCCGAATCGATTGACAAGTTCAAAGCCGAGAGCAAAGCCTCGCTAAAAGAGCATCAGCGCCACTCCCGGGCGCAGCCTGGGGATTACCCGCAAAACGCCTCTTTGCAACAGGCGGTTGCACCCGGCGCCGTGCCGCGCAAATCCTCGCGCGTGCTGAAAGTGATCATCGCGTTCCTCGTCATGCTCATCTGCTGGTTCGTGTCGTTCGTGCTGTTTATCGAAGACGATCCGGAGCTCTTCGCGTTTTGCCTGATCTCATCTTTCATAGGCTTTATCGCCATCTGCGTCACCGACACTTCCAAGAGCAAACGCGATCCCCAAAAAACCGCCTCGCAGCCAAAAAGCTGAGAGCGTTTAAATTCCAAGGAGAGTTCACATGTCAGACACCGCACTGTGGTTTATCGCTTTCTGCCTGATCCTAGGCTCGGAGATGGTGCTGGGCACGGTCTACCTGCTCGCAGTCGCCGCCGGCGCGCTCGCGGGCGCGGTCACCGCTTTGGTGTTCGCAGGCGGGCCGGGGCCTTTTGCGGTTGCCGGGATCGTGACGGCGGCAGGGGCAGTGATCGCCTGGTTCTTCAGGCGCCGGCTGCACCGCATCAGTCAGGCACAGAGCGATGAAGTCTCCAACCCTGACGAGGGGCGGGAGATCTCAGTGGGAAAAGTCGTAAACGGCACGGCGCGGGTGAGCTACCGCGGGACCACCTGGGAGGCGCGCGCCCGCGAAGGCGAACTCAAGGCAGGGATCTGGCTTATAGATCACGTGGACGGCCCGTCGCTGGTGCTGCGCCCCAAAGAGCCGCCAAAAAGCCCGCAGGACAAGGCCTAAACTTAAGAACGCCCTCTTAAATGAGGGCTTTTTCATGCGCGCGGTTTTAGGCAAAATCCGCACGTTTCAAATTTCCGCGGATTTACGCGGCCAAGACGAAAAAAGCCCGCCTGATGCGAGCTCATCTTTTGATTTTTCTAAATTTATACCGTGGTGCCGAAGGTGGGAGTCGAACCCACACGCTGTCGCCAGCGGCGGATTTTGAATCCGCTACGTCTACCAGTTCCATCACTTCGGCGCGGTTTGCGCATTATAAAAAAAATTAAGCCCCGGTGCAAAGAATTCTTAAGCACGGCGGCGCAACAGCCACACGGCGAGCACTCCGAAGACTGCGGAGGCCATCGAGGCCCCGATGAGCGGAGGGATCCCATAGACGAGCGAGAACGGCGCCACGACCTGGTTTAGCACGTAATAGCCAAAGCCCAGCGTGATGCCCGAGAGGATCCTCGTGCCCATGCTCATGGAACGCAGCGGCCCAAAAACCGTGGACAGCGCCAAAAAGAGCATGACGATCATGATCACCGGCTGCATGAGCTTGCCGTAGAGTTCAAGCCGGTAGCTGGCGCTGTCGCCGCCGTTCTTTTCCGTGTAATCGATGTAGTCGTAAAGGCCTTTGATGGTGAGGTTGTTGCCGGTATTGCCGATCACGTCGATGCGCTCAGGGTTGAGGCTTAAGTTCCAGATCTCCTGGGCTTTGCGCTCGGTTTCGATACGCTCGCCAAAGTGCACCGTGACTACGTTTTTCATCTGCCACATGCCGTTGTGGTATGTCGCCGACTGCGCGTGGGAGTGCGCGACCAGGCGATCGCCCTGCACGTCATAGCGGTGCACGTTCACCAGCGTGCCGTCCGTGAGCATGACCTGGATGCCGATAAAGGAATTGCTCTCCTTAAGCCAGATACCGGATTTGCTCACCGACATTTTGCCCTTTGAGGCGTACACCGAATACTGGTTTTCGGCATACTGCTGCATCGGAGGCACCACGTACTCGCCTATGGCCATCACCAGCGCCATCAAAGGCAGCAGCGACTTGACGCAGGAGACCGAAATATTGATGCGCGAGAGGCCCAGGGACTGCAGCACCACGATCTCCGAGGCGCGGGCCATGCCGCCTAAGCCGATCACGCCGCCGATTAAGATGGCGACCGGAAAGAACGTAACGAAGAATCCCGGCACCAGCAGCGCCACGTACTTGCAGACAAAGAGGAAATCTATGTCGCCGCGGCCTATATACCTCATCTTGTCGATGAAGGTGATGATCCCCGTGAATACCGTCAGGCACACGGCCACCAGGCACACCATCACCACGATGTTTTTGCCGATGTATCTGTCCAATATCCCGTAAAAATGCATGGCGGCTGTTCCCTTACAACAATGTGCCCAATTATAACCGAGGGCGGCGCAGGCTGCGTCCGCCGCCGCATGGCAAAAAAAGCCCCGCGGCCTTCAGTCAGGAACGCGGGGCAAAGTCAGTACCAAAAAGCAAGAAGGTGAATCTTTTTAGCTCCGTTTCTCAAAAATGCGTTTGAGCATCGGACGGTACATGGGTGACAACAGTGAAATAAGCGAGAGCACGAGGAACGTAGCGCAGATCGGGTTCTCGGCGAACACCATGAACGAGCCGTCTGACATCATAAGCGAACCGGTGAAATTCTCCTCGGCAAGTTTGCCCAGGATGATGCCGATAATGACGCCCGGCACGCTCATGTCGCACTTGTACATGAAGAAGCCGATCACGCCGGCGGCCACCATGATGATCACATCCGGGATCGAGTTGCTGTAGCTGTAGGTGCCGATCATGGCCATCACCGTAATGATGGGCAGCAGGATGTTCTTGGGAATGTTCACAACCTTGGTAAAGAACCTGATAAGCGAGAAGCCCATGGCTCCCATCAAGGCGTTGGCAAGCAGCAACCCGATGAAGATGGTGTAAATGCCCACCGGATCGTTTACAAAGAGCAGAGGGCCTGGCTGGATGCCGTGGACCATCAGGGCGCCGAGAATGATCGCGGTTGCGCCGTCGCCGGGGATGCCGAGCGTCAGCACCGGGATGAAGGCGCCGCCCACCACGGAGTTGTTGCCCGATTCCGAGGCCGCGATGCCGCGCGGATCGCCCTTGCCGAACATGCTGTCATCCTTGGCCCAGACTTTGGCCTGGTTGTAGGAGATCCACGAGCCGATATCGCCGCCGGTGCCCGGGACGCAGCCAATGAACGTGCCGATCGCAGAGGAGCGCAGCAGCGTCGGCAGCGTCAGTTTGATGTCAGCGCACGAAGGCAGCACGCTGTCTATCTTGATGTTGCCGATCATCTGCTGTTTGCCCACACTCTCTTCGGTGTTGATAAACACCTGCGTGAGCGCGAACAGGCCGATGAGGATCGGCATGAAGCCCACGCCGCCTGAAAGGTAGAGCGTGCCTAAGGTGTAGCGCTCCATGCCCGACATGGCGTCAAGTCCGATCGTGGCGATCCACAGTCCGACTAAGCAGCCGATGACACCCTTTAAGATGGAGCCTGCGGAGACCGAGGTCACCATGCTGATGCCGAAGATGGCCAGCGCGAAATACTCAGGCTTGGAGAACTGCAGCGCCACTTTGGCGAGCATGGGGGCAAAAAGGATCAGGCACACTACCGAGAACAGTCCGCCGAAAGTTGAGGCGGTGGTCGAGATCGACAGCGCCCTGCCCGGCTGGCCGTTCTTTATGGCCATGGGGTAGCCGTCAAGCGTGGTGGCCGCAGAGGCCGGAGTGCCAGGGGTCCTCAGCAGGATGGCGGTGATGGAGCCGCCGTAAATGGCGCCGCAGTAAATGCCCAGCAGCATGATGATGCCGCCTAAGCCGCCGACGCTGAAAGTGATCGGGAACAGGAGCGCCAGCCCCATGTTCACGGAAAGACCGGGCATAGCGCCGATGAAGATGCCAACGGCGGTGCCCATGATCAGCAGGCCCAGGTTCTCAAAAGAACCGACCTGCATCAGGGCCTGAATTACGCTGTCCATGAATCAGACCTCAGTCAAAGAAAATCGGAAGCGGGAGCTGGATGTGCAGCAGATAGGAGAACAGCACATAAACTCCGGCTAAGAAAAGCAAACTCACGGCAACCGCAAGCTTCAGGTTGCGCATCCCCAGGATCCACATGCCCCCGATCAGGAAAATGAAAGAGGAAATGTAGAAGCCCAGGATCACCAACAGCACCAGATACAGCACCGCAGCTGCCATCATGATGTACGCGCGGACACAGCCCGCGTCGTTCAGGATCACTTTGGTTGCCGTGAATTTCCGGGAATGCACCACGGTGTCAAGCACGATCAAAGCGCCTATGACCACCAAAAGCGATCCCAGCACAAAAGGCCAGACTCCGGGACCGGGACCGAAAAAGGTCATCGCGATCCCGTAGCCCAGCGCGGCCCGGGCGATCAGCACGCCAACCAGGATGGTCAGCGCGGCCACGCAGTAATTGCAGATCTTCATATTGGCCATAATGTTTATTGCCTCCCGGGCCGTTTACAGCGTTAATTACTTCTTGGCAAGCTTGGCTAAGAACTCGGCGTACATGGCGTCGTCGTCAGCCATCATCTTGTTGGCGTCCTCGCCGACGATGTCGGTCGGGTCAATGCCCTGCTTTAAGAAGTAGGACTTGAACTCAGGGGTCTGGGTAACGCGCTGGGCGCTGTCACGCAGAACCTTCATGACCTCGGCAGGGGTGCCTTTAGGAGCGACCAGGGTAGCCCAGGCGCGGACTGCCATGTTGTGGCCGAGCTCTTTGAAGGTCGGGACATCCGGGAACATGTTGGTGCGTTTGTCAGCCATGACCGCGAGGATCTTCAGCTTGCCGGCTTCAACCTGGGTCTTGAAGGACGAAGGATCAGCCAGGGTGCCGTCGATGTGACCGCCGGCGAGGGCGGCAGCGATGTCAGCAGTCCCCTTAGGATACGGGATGTGCTTGACCTGCACGCCGAACTCTTTCTCCATGGCCAGCGTGGCGATGTGCCAGATGGCGCCCATGCCGGAGTTGCCCATCATGACCTTGCCCGGGTTCTTCTTCAGGTAGGCGATGAAGTCGTCCAAGGTGTTGTACGGGGCATCCTTAGGGACGATCAGGGCTGCCGGGGCGGCGATCGGGGCGATCACGGAATCGAAGTCCTTATAGGAGAGCTTCGTCTTGCCCTGGTGCGGGAAAATGTCCAGCTCCACGGTGACCATGCCCAGGGTGTACCCGTCAGGCTTGGCCTTCGCGACGTCGGCCATGCCGACGATGCCGTTGCCGTCAGGCTTGTTGACCGGCACGAACTTCACGTTGCCCATATCCTTCTGCATCATGTTGATGATGCCGCGCGCAGTGGTGTCAGTGCCGCCGCCCGGGTTCTTAGGGATGATGACGGTAATGTCTTTGCCGTCAGGGTAACCTGCAGCCATGGCAGAGCCAACAGTTCCGAAGCACATGGCCAGGGCGGCCGCGGCAACGAGAGCCTTGTATTTCTTCATAATATGCAACTCCAATGTTTGTCAGTTGAAATTAAATGTGAAACTGATGTATGCGGATGTTTTTGCGCTTCCAGGTGTAGCTCAGATAGAGGTACTCCCCTTTCACCGCCAAGCATGGATAGGAGAACTCCGCATCCTCACTCTCCAGCTCCGCCTCCTGACGGAAACGAACCTTGTCCTCAGACGAGAACAGCGTCATCGGGCTGCGGCGGCTGAAATTGCCGCCCACCGGGTTGCAGGCCAGATAGAGCCTGCCGCCGGCTGTTTTGCAGTCTATGCCCGAGTTGTTGTTAGGCAGGCCGGTGCTGTAAGGCTCGCACCAGGTCTCGCCAAAGTCTTTGGAATCTGATCTGAAGATGAATCCCGCAGACGAGCGCATAAACATGTGCACGCCTTCTTCATCTTCAAAGAACGCCGGCTGGATCACTCCGCGCCCTGAGAATGACTGCGCGGAGAGCGCGATCACATGCTCAGGCTGCGCCGTGCCGGCCAAATCTTTGCGCGAAAGGCGCACTTCAGCGCTCTTGTGAAATGTCTGCATGCCGTCATCTGAGATGTCGGCAAAGCAGCGCCACTCCCCGTCCTCAAGCGAGGCCGGGCACAGGCAGCGCCCCGGTTTGCCCAGCCTGAGCACGAGAGGCTGGTTGCGCACCGGCCCGCGGCCGCCGCGATCGCCAGGCACGAGCTCGCGCGGCTTGGACCAGGTGAGTCCCTGATCCTCTGAGCGCATCACATAAGATCTCCATGAGGCGATCACATTGCCGACCTTGTAAATAAGGCCGATGACGCCATCGGGGTATTTGAAGAACACCGGGTTCCAGTGCGCCTCATCTCCCGAGGCGATCTTCACAGGATCGGCGCTCTCGCCGTTCTTGACGCGGCACAGCCAGATCGCCGTGTCTGCGGCGCCCTCGCGCGATCCGCCAAAGAACGCGCACAGCACCACCCCGCCATCGAGCGGCAGGATGTTTGAGGCGTGGCACATAGCCGCGGGGAGTTCCCGCGCTGCAAAAAAGCTTTTAACAAGCTCAGCCATCTATATGCTCCATGGCCACCGCCGAGGCGCGCACGAGACGGCGTGCGAATTTCTCGGGGGCCCCGCCTGCGAAATAAGCCATCGGTCCGCGCACTGAAAGCGCGGCTTTAAGCCTGCCGAACTTGTTATAAACCGGCACAGCCACGCTGCAGGTGCCGGAGCGGATCTCGCCGCGATCACTGCCGTAGCCGCGGCGGCGCGTCTGATCTATAAGGGTCATGATGCGCCCGCGCTCCCCGGCGTCCTCAGGCAGCAGCTTTTCCAGTTCCTCGCCTTCAAAGGAAGTCAAAAGCACCTGCCCTGCGGCCGTGGTCCACAGCTTGTCGTGCCTGCCGGTGCCTGAGAGCAGATCATCGTCAGAGGACACCAGTGAGGCTGCCACGCACACAGCCAGATCTTTTTGGGCGATCCACATGCCGGTGCTCATGCCCAGCTCGCCGCGCATGGCCGCAAGTTCGGTCAGCACGGCGCGATCCGGGCGCAGCATGCAGGCTACGTCATAGCCCAGCCACAGGAAATGGGCGGAAAGCGCATAGCGGCGGCTGCGCGGATCCTGACAGAGCACTCCCTCCTCGCACAGCGTGGAGAGCATCTCATGCACGGAGCTCTTGCCAAATCCGGTCTCCTTGGCAACTTCGGTGACCCCGCGCCCTGCGGGGTTCTCCGAGAGGCAGCGGATGATCTTTACGGCTTTGCAGATGGATTTGCTCATAGCACGCCCTTATACAGGATCAGGTTCCCGTAAAGCCGGCTTTCGCCGGTCTGGATCACGACGCGGCAGTTGCGCGCCTGGGCGTAAAACTCCTGGCGCTCAAAATTCCCGAGGCCGCGGGAGCTGCCCGCCTCTTTTAAGAGGCTGTCGAACTCGCTCCAGATCTCCGGGGTGCCGCTTACCTTGTGATCGGCAGGGTCCAACTGCATCACATAACCTGAATGCTCATGGATCTCATCTACAGGAAAGAGTTTGAGCATTTCTTTTAAGACTGCCGTCGCGCTTACGGCGGGCAGCTCGATTAAAGGATGATCCCCGGCTATTTGCAGCCCGGGGAAGTTTGCGTCAGCGATCACGAGGCTGTCACCGTGTCCCATGGCATCCATGGCCCACAGCAGTTTCGGGGTTATAAGCGGTGAGATACCTTTTAACATCTTTTCTCCTGACGCTGAAAATCGGGTCCGGGGGCGGGATCCGCCCCCGGAGTTGCATTGCCGTCTGATGACGGTTAACGGGTCTTGCCAAAAAGCGGCCCGAAGTTCTGGCAGGCGCGGTAGTCTGCGCCTTCAGGATCCGCGCCGAACGAGTTCCACACGGCCGGGCGGAAGATCTGCTCCTCAGGCACGTTGTGCATGCACACCGGGATGCGCAGCATGGAGCACAGGGTGATCAGATCGGCGCCGACATGGCCGTAAACCGTGGCTCCGTGGTTGGCGCCCCAGCGGTTCATGACCTGATAGGCGTCGTGGAACGCCGGAGTGTCGTTGCAGCGAGGAGTGAACCAGGTGCAAGGCCAGGTGTAGTCCGTGCGCTTCCACAGCGTGTCGGTGACCGCGTCAGGCAGCCTGACAGTCCAGCCTTCTGCAAGCTGCATCACCGGACCCAGGCCCTTGACGATGTTCAGGCGGGCCATGGTGACCGGCATCTCGGCTTCGGTGATGAAGCGCGAGGAGTACCCGCCGCCGCGGAAGTAGCCGTTGTCAGACGGGCACCAGGTCGTGGCTTTGAGGCATTTCTCGACATCCTCGTCCGTCATCTCCCACCAGCGCGGCATGTAAGGCTTGCCGTCTTTGTCGAGGCACTTGCCGGTGGCCTCAAGGCAGGTGGCACCGGAGTTGATGAGGTGCAGGAAGCCGTTGGCGTCCTTGGCATGGCCCTGGATGTCATAGCCGGCGCAGCGCTTGACGCTCGCGCCGTTCCACATGGTGCGCACATCCGAGAAGATCGAAGGCCGGCCGGTGAGCAGTTTCTCAAACAGCATGGTCGTGCAGTTTAAGGTGTCGTTCTCCGTGGCGGTGATGAACGGCTCACGCCTGCCTTCCCAGTCGAAGTTCGAGTTGAGCAGCGCTTCGGCGAAGTCTGTGTCAGGGTAGTGATCGGTCCACTGCCTCTGACCCTGGAAACCGCCGGCGATAGCGTTAAAGCCCAGCGCCTCTTCCTCGCGGCCCTCAGGCAGATTAGGATTGCCCCTGAACAGGTCTTTCATGATGACCATGCACTTGACGGAGAACTCGAAATTCTCGCGGATCTTCTCAGGTGAGGAGCGGACGAACTCAGGGTTCTTGTCAAAGCCGATCGGGCACTTCTCCGTAGCCCACTTCAGGGCTTTCTGGTACTCGTCCTCGTTGTAGATGTGCTCTTCGATGCGGCGGAGGATCTCGACTTCGTCGACGCTCTCAACGCGCATCCCGAGGTAATCCTCAAAGAAGTCCATGTTGATCATGGAACCGGCGATGCCCATGCAGGTTGAGCCGATCTGCAAGTAGCTCTTGTCACGCATCGTGCAGGCGGCGACAGCGGCGCGCGCGAAGCGCAGGATCTTCTCCTGGACGTCGGCGGGGATGTTGGGATCGTTGGCTTCCTGGACGTCGCGGCCGTAAATGCCGAAAGCAGGCAGGCCCTTCTGGGCGTAAGCGGCCAGCACGCAGGCTAAGTACACCGCGCCCGGGCGCTCAGTGGCGTTCAGGCCCCACACGGCTTTGATGGTGTGCGGATCCATGTCCATGGTCTCAGCGCCGTAGCACCAGCACGGGGTGACGGACAGCGTGATGTCCACGCCTTCGGCGTCAAACTGAGCCTTGCAGCGGGCGGCTTCGGCGCCGCGGCCGATGCTGGTGTCGGAAATCACGACTTTGACCGGATCGCCGTTGGAGTAAAAGACGTTCCTGGAAATGAGATCTGCGGCGGCCTTGGCCATGCCCATGGTCTGGGCCTCAAGGCTTTGGCGGACCTGCAGGGGTCCTAAACGGGCGTCGATGATCCGGCGGATGCCGATCACAGGGTATTTGCCCAGATAACGGTTAGTGCTCATGAAATAGCTCCCTATGTCAGTGACTGTTTCTTAATTTCGTATGGTCTCAGTTTGGTTCATGTGTGGTATGCCTGCCATTTCAAAAGATACATTTACTAGTAAAATATTCACCTTTTTGCTTTTCTGTCCTGAAAATGTGACCGAGGTTCAAATGCGGCGCAAAAAAACCGAAACGATGCAGGCGGAAAATTTCCGCGCGCCGCGCTCCGGTTTCGCGGTAAAAACGGCAAAATTCAGCGCTTAAGCAGATTAAAAAAATTATTTAATAATCAATAATATTTTTAAAAAGCCTCAGGCTAACCCACGGATTTTGTACGGCATTGCTGAATGTTCAAAATCTGCGCACGGCGCACGCCAAAAGAACATCCCCGTATATCCGCCCAAAAGCCCAAACAGGTATATATTCACCTAAGGAGGTACCTGTCCATGGATCCTGCAAGACAAAACACCGCATACCACGAAACGCGCCACCGCGGCACGCCGGAACTGCCTTTTGACCTGCACCATATAGACCGGCATCATCCGCGCTACGTCATGCCCTACCACTACCACAACGCTTTTGAGGCCTCGCGGGTGCTTAAAGGCTCGCTTGATCTGACGCTCAACGAGCGCCGTTACCACCTGGATGCAGGCGACTGCCTGCTCATCCCCGGCAGCATCGTGCACGGCGGGCGGCCTGAGGGCGGGGATACGCTGTATGAATGCGTCGTGTTCCCCATAGATCAGATCCTCGACATCGAGCGCCCGCCCTACGCTTTTTTGCGAAGGCTGACCCGCGGGCAGATCATGCTCGATGAAAAATTCACCCCCAAAGACTCCCCGGACGTCGTCGCGGCCGTGAACCGGCTGTTTGACGATCTTGAAGAAGACAAGGACAGCTCTGGGAGCGTGAGCATGCTCGCAGTCGGCGATGTGTTAAAGCTCTTTGCGACCATAGAGCGCGAGGGCGACTACCGCCTCTACCAGGATTCCATGAACAGCCGCTACCTGCGCCACTTAGGCAAGGTCTCAGAGCTCTTTCGCTATATCTATGACAACTACCAGCGCCAGATCTCGCTTGAGGACATGGCCGCGGTCGTCGGGCTGTCGCCCAAGTACTTCTGCCGCTTCTTCCGCGAGCTCACCGGCCGCCGCCCCATGGACTACCTGAACTCTTTTCGGGTCGAATGCGCGGCCTCAAGGCTCATGAGCTCCGAGGAGAGCGTCAACGAGGTCGCCTACAGCTGCGGATTTCGCGATCCCTGCTACTTTGCAAAACTGTTCCGCCGCTACCGCGGCGTCACCCCGACGCTCTACCGCGCAGGCGGCGGCAAAAGCGCCGCCTTAGGAAGCGCTGAAACTCAAAAGATCGCCTGAATGCGCCGTATGTTGAACGGCAGGGAAAATTTCGCAGACGGACGGCAGGTTAACTTCCGCTTGCATGCAGGTTAAATCCTGATATAATGCGTGGCGTTCGGTGATTGGCGCAGCCTGGTAGCGCACTATCTTAGGGAGGTAGGGGCCGTGGGTTCAAATCCCACATCACCGACCACCTCTGAGTCCGGCCCTAAAGCCGGCTTTTTTTTGCCCGCGTTTTCGTCTCTGTTTTCGCTCAGAAATTTCCGCTGGCGCGCGGTTTTTTGCACCTTCAAAAAACATTTTGCACCCCAAAAGATCACCATTTTCCCGCCACAAATCCTTCTGTTTTTATCCTGATAATTCAGAAGAATAAAGACTATCCCAAACGCAAAACGCGGTTTTTTTCGTCTCAGCTGACACATCGGCGCCCGGGTCTTTTATAGTTGCGTCGTTTTTAAACTCAGCACAGGAGAGCGCCGCTTGTGAACGCATACAACATCGACTGGTGGGGCAACGGATATTTCAGGGCCAACGCCAAAGGGCACATCGAGGTCTGTCCCGATCCCGACCGCCCCGAAGCGGCCTGCGATCTCCAAGAGCTTGTGGAAGCGCGCGTCAAAAGCGGCCAGCGCCTCCCGGCGCTTTTGACGTTCCCGCAGATCATCGCGCACCGCCTGCGCTCCATAAACCGCGCCTTTTCAAGAGCGCGCGCCGAATACGGCTACAGCGGCGAATACTTTTTGGTGTTCCCGGTCAAGGTCAACCAGTCGCGACGCGTGCTTGAGGCCCTGACATCCGCAGGCGAGCCTGTCGGCCTTGAGGCCGGCTCCAAGGCCGAGCTCATGGCCGTGCTGGCGCACGCCGGGCGCACCCGGACTGTGATCACCTGCAACGGCTACAAAGACCGCGAGTACATCCGCATGGCGCTTGAGGGAGAGCGCATGGGCCACAAGGTCTTTGTGATCGTCGAAAAGCTTTCGGAGCTGCGCACGGCGCTTGAGGAAGGCCAAAGGCTCGGCGTCCGCCCGCGCCTGGGCGTGCGCGTGCGCCTGGCCTCCCAGGGCTCGGGCAAATGGCAGGACTCCGGCGGCGAGAACGCCAAATTCGGCCTCGACGCCACCCAGGTGCTGGCTCTCGCCGACGAGCTTAAACGCTGCAACAGCCTTGACTGCCTGCAGCTTTTGCACTTCCACTTAGGCTCTGAGATGTCCAACATCCGCGACATCACCCGCGGCGTGCGCGAGAGCGCCAGGTTCTTTGCCGAGCTATCGAAGCTGGGCGCCCGTCTTGACTACTTCGATGTCGGCGGCGGCCTGGGCGTTGACTATGAAGGCACGCGCACCCAGTCTGACTGCTCGGTAAACTACGGGCTTAAGGAATACGCCAACAACGTGGTGTTTGAGATCGCCGCTGTCTGCAAGCAGCACCAGCTCAAAGAACCCGTGATCATCACGGAATCCGGCCGCGCCGTTGCCGCCTACCATGCCGTGCTCGTGGCCAACGCCGTGGGAGCCGAGCGCAACGACTGCGCCCTGCCGCCTGAGCCTTCATCTCAGGAGCAGAGCCCCCAGATCGCCGGGCTTTACCGCATCTGGCGCGAGCTGCAAAAAGAGCATTCGTCGCACTCGCTGCGCGAGGAGATGCACGACGCCCAAAGCGAGCTGCAGGAAGTCCACGACGGCTATATCGCCGGCGCGTTCTCGCTGCCCGAGCGCGCCAGCGCCGAGCAGCTTTACCTGTGCATCCTGCGCAAGATAGAATCAAAGCTCGACATCACGGCCAACCGCAGCCACCGCCAGATCCTCGAGGAGATCCAAAGGCGCCTTGCCGACAAGATCTACCTGAACTTTTCGCTCTTCCAGTCGCTGCCTGACGCCTGGGGCATAGGCCAGATCTTTCCGGTCGTGCCGCTTAACGGCTTAAACGCCCCGCTGACGCGGCGCGCCGTGCTGCTGGACATCACCTGCGACTCCGACGGCGCCATCAAGCAGTACGTCGACGGCGATGACATAGAAAGCACCATGCCTTTCCCCGAATACGATCCGGCCAGGCCGCCGTATATCGGCTTCTTTATGGTCGGCGCCTACCAGGAGATCTTAGGCAACATGCACAACCTCTTTGGCGACACCGAAACTCTTGAGATCACTGTATCCCCGGAAGGTCAGACGAAAGTGCGGCTTTCCGATGAAGGCAGCACCGTGGCCGACATGCTGCGCTACGTGCTGCTCGATCCCTCAAAGCTGCTCTCGGAGTTCAGCAGCCAGGTGCTAAGTTCGGACCTCCCTGAAAAGACCCAGCGCTCCCTCATCGAGGAGTTCAAATCCGGGCTCTTCAATTACACTTACCTCTGCGGCGATCCTCAGGCCGCGGACAGACAGGAGTGAACATGCAGACTCTCTACCATGCCGATGACATTTCCCTCTACTCAAACGCGTTTGGCTACCTCCGCGCGCCTTTGTGCTTTGAGCCTGACAAATCGGACGCGCAGGTGATCGTGACCGGTGTGCCCTTTGACGCCGCCACCTCGGGTCGCCCGGGCTGCCGCTACGGGGCCCAGGCCATCCGCCAGGCCTCGGTGAATTTTGCCTGGGAGCATAAACGCTACCCCTGGAATTTCGCGCTCAAAGACCGCCTGAAGATCGCCGACTGCGGCGATCTCGTCTACCCCTCAGGCGATCCTGTGGCCATGGTCAAAGCCCTCGAGGATCATGCCCGCCGCGTCCTGGGCTCAGGCAAAAAAATGCTGACCTTCGGCGGGGACCACTATGTGACATTGCCGCTGTTGCGCGAGTGCGCGCAGCATTTCGGGCCGCTGGCGCTCATCCACTTTGACGCCCACTCCGACACGTATGCAGAAGGCGCGGAGTTTGACCATGGCACCATGTTCCGCCGCGCCCCGGACGAGGGGCTTGTAAAGCCTGAGAAATCCGTGCAGATCGGCATTCGCACCGAGTACCACGGCGAAGACGGCTATGAGGTCATAGACGGAGGCCGCGCCAATGATCTAAGCGCAGGCGAGATCGCGGAGCTTATAAAAAAACGCACCGCGGGCATGCCCTGCTACCTTACTTTTGACATCGACTGCCTCGATCCGGCCTTTGCCCCGGGCACCGGCACCCCGGTGCCCGGCGGGATCACGACTGACAAAGCTTTGAAGATCATCCGCGCCTTAAAAGGAGTGAAGATCGTCTCAGCTGACATCGTCGAGGTCTCCCCGCCTTATGACGCAAGCGGCGTCACCGCGCTTGCAGCCGCCGCCATCGGCCTTGATCTGCTCTATCTGTGGGCATCAAAGTAACATCCCCTGCATAACCACGCCGGTTTAAACCAGGCTGCGGACAGCGCCGCCGCGCTGTCCGCCATGTTTAAACAGAACCCGCCCCGCAAAAAAATCCTTTTAGCTGTCTGAAACCGTCCTGCAGCTCTTTTGCGGATTTCATCAAAAGATTTCTGTTTGAATTATTTTGTTTTTATATAAAGCATCCTGAATAAACGCACATTTCCTCAGGATTTGCGCGCGATCACAGCTCTGAAACAAACCCCGCAAAAAGTGAATATCGTCATAGCAAGCGGGCTTTTTCCTGCTAGCCCTGTCCCGCCTGGTGAACTAGATTTAAGGAAAATCGCAGACAAAGTGCGACACAGAAGAACAACAAACAAACATAACGAGGGATTTAAGATGACAGCTTCCTTCAAAGGCGGCGCCTGGCCGGTGATGCTCACCCCGTTTCGGGCCGATAACAAGGATGTTGATTACGAAGCTCTGACTGAGCTTACGAACTGGTATATAGATAACGGCTGCTCAGGCCTGTTCTCCGACTGCCAGTCAAGCGAGATGTTTTTCCTCTCGCTCGAGGAGCGCGCCAAAATCGCGAAAACCGTGATTGAGGCAGCCCGCGGCCGCGTCAGCGTGATCGTCTCAGGCCACATCTCAGACGGCTTCTCCGCCCAAAAAGAGGAGCTTCTAAAGATTGCGGCGCTGCACCCGGATGCGCTGATCTTCATCACAAACCGTTTCGCCCGCGCCTCTGAGAGCGATGAGGTCTGGCTTGAAAACTTAAAGCGCATGGTGAAAGAGCTGCCTGCCGATCTCCCGCTGGGCCTTTACGAGTGCCCTTATCCTTACAAGCGCTTAGTATCCGATGAAGCGCTGCGCTGGTGCGCCGATTCAGGGCATTTCCATTTCTTAAAGGACACCTGCTGCGATCTTGAGACTTTAAAACGCCGCGCACAGATCGCAAAAGGATCAAACCTTAAGATCTACAATGCGAACACCTCCACGCTCCTGCCTTCGCTGAAAGCAGGCTGCGCCGGGTTCTGCGGCGTGATGGCCTCGTTCCAGATGAAGCTTTACGCCTGGCTGTGCGCACACACGGATGACGCGCGCGCCCCCGGGCTTGCCGATCTGCTTACCATCACCTCGCTGATAGAGCGCCAGTGGTATCCGGTCAACGCCAAATACTACCTGCATCACTTCGAAGGGCTGAAGCTTTCCGAGGTGACCAGGACCCGCGATGAACACGGTCTGACCCCGACGTTCCGCGATGAAGTGCGCGCTTTGCGCGATCTCACCGCCATGACCGTGAAATCGCTGGGCATAGAGCTTTAGTTTTCCAAAACAAACAACCGCAGGCGGCTGTGGCTGCCTGCACCCCAAATCCGCAGACAAACATGAGGAACTAGCATGAAAAAACTGACTGTCACCGTGCTCGCAGCCGCTGTTGCTTTCGCAGCATCCGCCGCCAACGCCGCTGATTTCGCGCCGGCTTCATACCGCCTGGCGCATACCGCCGCAACCTCCCACGCCCACCATCAGGCCGCTGAGCTTTTTGCCAAGGGCGTTTCCGATGCCACCGGCGGCAAAGTCAAGATTGAAATTTATCCCCAGGGCGAGCTGGGCGATCAGCCTTCGCTGGCCGAGCAGGTGACCATGGGCTCGCTCGATCTCGCGGTCGTCTCCCTGGGCAACCTCGCCACTTATTCCAAGAAGCTGTCGGCCATGACCGCTCCGTTCCTCTTCAAGAGCTACGATCACGCCCACAAGACCATTGACGGCTATGTCATGAAGTGGATGAACGACGGCCTTGCCGAGCACGACGCCTATGCGCTGTCCATGTTCGACTACGGCTTCCGCCAGACGACCACCAAGGGCATCGAGGTCAAGAGCGCCGATGATCTCAAAGGCGTGAAGATCCGCGTTCCGCCTTCACCGGGCCTGCTCGCCGCCTTTGACTCCGTCGGCGCCAACACCCAGCAGATCGCCTACTCCGAGCTCTACCAGTCCTTAAAGCAGGGCGTGGTTGACGGCGAAGAGAACCCGGTGTTCACCATCCTGGCCGACTCGCTGTTTGAGACCCAGGATCACCTGGCCCTGACGAACCACTACTTCGACTGCCAGGCCCTGCTCATCAACAAGACCACGTTCGAAGGCCTCTCACCTGAGCTCCAGAAGATCTTCAAGGACGAGGCTGTCAAGGCTCAGAACCTGACCCGCAAACTCATCTCCGAGGGCGAGGCCGGCGTGATCGAACAGCTCAAGGGCAAAGGCATGAAGGTCAACGATGTCGATCGCGACTCCTTCGTCAAGAAGATGGCCCCCGCCTACGAGAAGATCGGCAAACTCGCAGGCCAGGACGAGATGGACGCTCTGCTCAAGGCTGCCAAGCAGTACGAATAAGAGCTGAGTCTTATCATCTGATTCCGCCTTAAATGGCGTGCGCGGGCGGGAGTGATCCCGCCCGTACTTTGTCAGTTTTCGGAGCTTTCTTTTATGATCATGCTCTTCATCTTCGCCGGTGTGCTGCTGTTGATGCTCATCGGCGTGACCACCGCAGCCACGATGGGCTTTATGTCGGTGGTGACCTTCCTGCTCGCAGGCGGCGGCTTCGAGCGCCTGATCCTGCTGCCTCAGCGCATGTACGCCCAGGTCTCGGGCATCACGCTGATGTCGATCCCGTTCTTCCTGCTCATGGGTAACTTCATGAACGTGGGCGGCGTCTCCGGCTCGCTCTTCGGCTTCGGCCGCGCGTGCCTCGGCCACCGCTGGGGCGGCCTGTCCAACGCCGCCATCGCCGCGTGCATGATCATGGCAGCCATGTCAGGCTCGGCGGCCGCGTGCGCCGCTGGTATTGGCATGATCGCCATCGGCGAAATGACAAAATCCGGCTACTCCCGCCCGTTCTGCTGCGCGACCATCGCCGCAGGCGGCGCCTTAGGCCCGATCATCCCGCCATCCATCACACTGATCCTTTACGCAGGCCTCACCCAGACCTCGGTGAACTCGCTGTTTGCAGCCGGCATCGTCCCGGGTGTGTTCCTGGGCTTAGGCTTCATGGCCTGGTCCTCCTGGGTTTCCTACAAGAACAACTACGCCAAAGCCGATCCGGTGCCCTGGATCGAGCGCGTTGAAGCCTTCCGCAAGGCCTTCCTCGCCCTGCTCACCCCGGTCATCGTCATAGGCGGCATGTTCGGCGGCATCTTCACGGCCACCGAGGCGGCGGCCGCGGCCTCGTTCTATGTGATGATCCTGGGCTTCTTTGTGTACCGCACGCTGCATCTGCGCGATCTTCCGAAGATCTTCTGGGACACCGTTGAGCAGACGGCCAAGGTGATGTTCGTGATCGCCACGGCCGGCTTCTTCCAGTATGTGCTGCTCTTCACCCACATCCCGCAGCAGGCCATCGCCTTCATGACCGGCAGCTTCACCTCGTTCATCCCGGTGATCCTGCTCATCATCGGCATCCTCATCCTCATGGGCTGCTTCATGGAAGGTACCGCCATCCTGCTCATCACCGTGCCGATCTTTGTGCCGATCGCCAAAGCCTTCGGCTATGACATCGTACAGCTGGGCATCGTGATGTGCGTGTCGCTGGCAATCGGCGTGCTGACGCCTCCGGTTGGCCTGAACCTGTACGTCATGGCCTCGATCACGGGGGAGAAAGTCATGGCCATCGCCCGCCATGCCGTGGGCTATGTGCTCCTGATGATGCTGTGCGCCGTCATGTGCGCCTTTATCGAGCCGTTCACGCTGCTCTTGGGCAGGATGATTTCTTAAGGAGGCGCCGCCATGCAAGCATTTTTGAATTTTCTCAACGGCTGTGACCGCGTCATCACGAAGATCGTGCGCTGGATCTGCATCATCTCGATGATGCTCATCTTCATCATGTTCCTGATGAACATCTTTGTGCGCTTCGTGCCGATCTACAACTTCACCCAGACCGACGAGTGGACACAGCTTTTGCTCGTGTGGGTGATCTTCTTCGGCGCCCAGGATTTGGCGCGCACCAAAGGCCACTTCATCGTCGACGTGCTCACCGATCGCCTCGTGGGGACAACGCTGGGATATATCTTTAAGATCATCTCGGCTGCCATCGAGCTCACGCTGTACATCACGATCTGCTATTTCGGCTTCAAGCTCGTCGGCAGATCGGTAGCCTATATGCAGACCATCCACTGGCTGCAGATCCGCTACTTCTACCTCGTGATCCCGGTGTCCGCGTTCTTCATGAGCATTTACAGCCTCCGCGATCTGATCATGGCCATTATGGGCAGACAGATCCAGCCGCCTAACGCCGCTCAGGAGGCCAAAGACGAGATCGACCGCATGAAAGATCAGGAGCAGCAGGCCTGATCCTGAAAATCTCCGCCTCTCATGCACCAGCCCCCGTGGCAACCGCCGCGGGGGCTTTTTTACGCGCAAAACAACGCTGTCAGCTTATGCCGCAAGGCGCCGGCCGCCCGGTTTTAAAATAAAGGCGGATTGGGCTGAGGAGCTTATACCATGGGGTTTAGGATCATCGCGGAAAAACTGCCAGGCTGCGGTTTTGCAAAAGATCAAGACGGAAGCTGGGAGCGGCGCGATGAGCTCAAAGGCACCGGGCTTGTGGCCATATTTGAGGCAAGCGCCGGAGGTGAGTTTTCGGCGCGCCTTGCCGATCGCGACAGCGGGGAGGACTATCTGCCCGCTGTAGTGCGTGCAGGCGCCGCCCCGCGCATCAGCGAGGCTTTTGAGGCTTTAAAAGCAAAAGTGCTCGGTGAGATCACGGCGCCTTCCATGTTCACGAGCCCTCAGGCCCAACGGCTCGCGGATTTTGCGCAGCAGCGCTTTGGCGAAACGACCGACTGTCCGTTTCGCGATGATCCCTCGCTGGTGCTGCGCGAGCGGCAAAGCGGCAAATGGTACGCGATTTTCATGCAGGTGCAGGCCGTTAAGCTTAAAAAACTGCGACCTGAGAGCGCGCTGTGGGCTCAGATCCCCGATCCTGAACGCACACAGCTTGATGTCATCAACATCAAATCAGACGAGGCGCAAAACCTTGCTCTGATGGCTGCGCATGAGGCGCTGCTGCCTGCCTGGCACATGAACCACCGGCTGTGGCTTAGCGCCGTTTTAGATCACGGGCTTGAAGACCACCTGTTAGAGGAGCTGCTGGAGCGGGCAAGGCAGAGCCTTAAAGGCAAAAAGCGCGCTTAGCCCTCTCAGGCGGCCTGTTTTTTGCGCGCGCGCCTGAGGCTTTGATGCAGGTTTAAAGGCACCACGGCCAGCGCGATGAAGATGAGCGGCACGAGATAGAGCCCCGGGAAGATCCACAGTTTGCCGGCGTTGATCATGTTGCGGAACGAGAGCAGCAGCAAATAGTAGGCGACATACAGCAAAATGGCCTGCCACAGCCTTGAGAACCTGCCCTGGCGCGGGTTTACCATCGACAGCGGCACGGCGATCATCGTGAGGATGAACACGCCGATGATCGGGGCGGCGCGCCATTGCAGCTCCAGTGTCAGCCTTCTGTCATCGGAATTCCACAGCTGCGCGGTCGGCAGCTGGGTGACATCGTCGTTGTCGCTGTCGTTCTCCTCGGCCTGCCCTGCCGGAAGCCTTAGGGAATCAAAAGAGGCGGCGCGGTGGCTTAAATTCGGCAACGGTCCTTCATAGCGGTTGCCCGCGCCGAGGTTGAGCCACTGCGAGCCGTCATCCTCGGTTTTCAAATTGCCTTTGACCGAGGCGGTAAAAGCCTGTCCCTGGGGCCTGAACGTATTCGTCATCACGTAGATGTTGCCAAGTCTTCGCTGATCGCGCGCGCCGCCCTGCACGTTTTCGATGAAGATCACCTGCTCGGCTTTGTCATTGTCAAACGTCACAAAGCGGCCGCTCTCTATGGGCAGGTACTGGGGGTTGTTCTGCGCTTTTTTCTTTAAGATCTGCTGCTGCAGCGCCGCCTCCGGCATAAACCAAAGGCTGTTCACCGCTGCGGCCGCCGCGGTGACCGCAGCAAGAGCCAAGGCGATGGCCAGGATGTTGCGCTCGGAAAAGCCCACGGAGCGCATGACGACCATCTCGGAATCGGAGCAGATGCGCCCGACTGTCATGAGCACGGCCACAAAGAGCGAGAGCGGCAGCATCAGGTAGGCAATTGAAGGCACGGAATACACGACCATCTGATAGATCATGTCCACCGGCGTGTCGCCTTCTGCGGACTTTGAGATATACCTGACCATGCTCTGGCAGAGGAACACCGAGAGCAGCACCACGAGCGTTACCAGCTGTGATTTGAGGATCTCTCTGAAAATATAGCGTCTTAATATCATCTGGCAGTTCCTGACGCGCCTTTTAGCGCGTAAAGCCACGCGCGCAGCAGCGCCACAGGCGCCCGCGAGGGCAAAAGCGGGGGCGCGGCGGCGATGGCCGTGAGCTCGCGCCAGGCTTTAAAAAGATGATCCGCAGGAAGGGCGCAGGCAGCCTTGGCGGGGATGATTTTAAGCAGCGGCAGATCCTGCTGCCCCCCGCCTGCTTTGTATTTTAAAACCTCGAGCACGAACTCGGAGAGCGCGCGGGCCGTCAGCGCCGAGGGCAGCGGGGCGAACGCCTCGCAGGCCTCGTCATACCCGCCCCGCCCGGAAAGCGCTGCGGCAAAAGCCCCCAGCGCCGCGCCGACTGCGGCGAGCGTGTTCCCGTCATGCGCCATTGCAAGCGCGCTCAAAGGCTCGCCGCGGCACAGCGTCAGCGCCAGTTCGGCACCCTGAGGCGTCAGGCGGGGATCGCGGGAGGAGAGCCATTGAAGCCCCTCCTGCTTTGAGGGGGCGGCGACGCTGATCTTAAGGGCTCTTGAGAGGATGGTGGGCAGCAGCGTGTCAAAGCTCTGCGCCCACATGATGATGAGCGAGCCTGACGGCGGCTCTTCAAAGGTCTTGAGCACGGCGTTGGCCGCGCCCTGCTGCATCAGCTGGGCGTTTTCGATGATCGCGGCCTTGCCGTGCCCCAGGGCCGCCGACTCTGAAAGCCAGTGGCAAAGCTCGCGCAAATCATCGATGCGCACATAACGCGCTCCGCTGCCAAGCTCTTCATCATCGGCGTCAAACGGGCTGTGAGTCAGGGCGCTTGCGCCCTCAGCTGAAGCCGTGGCGCGCACCCGCAAAAAATCCGGATGCGTGCCCGCGGCGTTAAGCTCGCAGGCGCGGCACACAGCGCAGGGCTCAGGAAAGCGCGGGCTGTGGCACAGGTACAGCCTGGCGCACGCGGCGACAAGATCGCGCGCCCCCAGCCCCTCAGGGCAGGCGAAGATCACCGAGCCGGGCAGGCGGCCTGCCTCCAGCGCCGCGGCAAACTCCGCATAGGGCTTTCTAAGCCATGAGGGCAGCTCAGGCATTAAGCCCCTCCAGCACGTTTAAGATCTGCGCCGTCACTTCTCCAACATTTTTGGAGGCGTCGATGATGCGGATATGCTCAGGATCCCGGCGCGCGCTCTCAAGATAGGCGCGCCGCACCCGCTCAAAGAACGCCGTTTCCGAGGCCTCAAAGCGGTCGGCCGCCCCGCGCGCGCGGGCGCGTTGCATGCCCTGCTCCACTTCAAGGTCCAACAGCAGCGTGAGATCGGGGCGGAAACTGCCGATGGCGGCCTTGCGGCAGGCATCTATGATCTCGGCGCTGATGCCGCGGCCGCCCCCCTGGTAGGCGACGGTTGAGAGATCATAGCGATCGCAGATCACGACTTTGCCCGCCTCAAGCGCCGGGAGGATCACCGTGTGCGTAAGCTGCGCCCGCGCAGCGTACATCAGCAGCAGCTCGGCGCGATCGCAGAGCTCGTCGTCCGTGCGGCGGGTTTTGAGGATGCGGCGCATTTCCTCGGCGCAGGGAGTGCCGCCGGGCTCGCGCAGCGTCAGCACCTGACGCCCGCGCTTTTCATAAAAACCGCGCATCACGGGGATTTGGGTGCTCTTGCCGGCGCCTTCGCCGCCTTCGAGCGTAATGAACAGACCTTGCATCGCTAAAACCTTAAGCTTAAGACGAGTGCTATTGTCTCACGCCAGAGCGGCGCTGTGAAAGAAGGGGCGCATGCGCAGTTCAGGGTTTGGAGCTGCCGCCTTTTGAGGCCTCAGGCTGCGCTTTGTCCCCTAAATCGAGCACCGTGACGCTGCCTTGCTGTGCGGCGCTGACCGCATCGCCGTCAGGCTTGGCGCTCTCATCCGCGCCTGCTTTTGCGCCGCCAGAGGCTTTGCTTTGGTAAGTTTCAGCCTTGCTGTTGCCTTTAGCGGAACCGGCACCGGCTTTTGCAGCGGCCTTTGGCTCCGCGCCGTTTTCAGGCTTTGGGGCATTATCTTTTGCGCTTTGGCCTCCGGCGCTCTGCGGCTCGCCGCCTGCTTTGTCCTCGCTGCCCGCTTTGGCCTGATCCGCGGCGGCTTTGGGCTGATCGCCCTGTTTGTCCTTGTCTTCTTTGGCCGCGCCGCTCTTCTGGTTCTGGCGGTACTCCGAAACTTTATTGCGGTAGTCTGACACCGCTTTGTTGTGTTCTTTGAGCGTGTTTGTAAACACGTGGCCCTCGGCAGGCGTGATCCCCGATGCCACAAAGTACAAAGCGTCTGTCTGCGCCGGATGCAGCGCCGCCATCACGGAGCTGCGGCTGGGCATGGAGATCGGGGTGGGCGGGAGGCCTGAGCGGGTATAAGTGTTATAAGGGCTGTCCTGTTTTAAATGGGCTTTCGTGAGCCTGCCTGAGAAATCCGGGGAAATGCCGTACATCACGGTGGGATCGGTCTGCAGGCGCATGTTCTTTCTCAGGCGGTTGTAGAACACCGCCGCAACCATGGGCCGCTCTTCGGGGACATGGGTCTCGCGCTCGATGATTGAGGCGACGATCAGCGCTTCATAGGGATCGTCCACCGCCATAAACTCCTTCTCGCGCTGCGGCCATTCCCGCGCCATGAAGCGCGCCGCCGAACGCAGCGCCCGCGCCACGACGTCGTCGAGGCGGCTTTGGTTGTAAACGGGGTAGGTGGCTGGCGCGAGCAGCCCTTCAAGCGAGCCGTGGGCGCCGCCTATGGCTTTTAAAAGCTCAGGCTCAGGGCTGAGCACCCTGATGATGAAATCGGCCGGGATCTCCAGCTCGCGGTCGAGCGCCTCGCACTTGCCGCAGTATTTCTCAAAAGCGCGCTCGACGCCTTTGATGGTCGCGCCCTCAATGATGGCGAGCGTGGGATACTCGACTTCCTCGACCCGTCCCGTCACCATGTCAGAGAGCAGTTCTGAGAGCGTCTCATCGCCGCTGATGCGGTAGCGGCCGCGCTGCACCGCCCCAAGCTCCGGATGCTTTGACACCCAGATCCTGAGGATGCGCGAGTCGACATACTCCCCCATCAGATCCTCGGAGATGGTGCGGGCGTTCATGCCCTTTTTGACCTCATAGGCGTCGATCCTGGCCGGCACTTCCATGGTGTTGATGATCTCAAGGCCGCGCAGCCAGTAGAGGTACAGCCCGCCCAAGGCAGCGGCGAGGATGAGCAGGAGCTCGGCTGCAATCCAGCGCAGTTTCAAAAAACGGTGCTGCTTTTTTTCCTTGTCCATCCGCCGCCTCCTGATCCTCAGGCCCCCGCCGCCACCAGCGCCTTTTTTATAAGTTCATGCGCCTCAGAGAGCGTCTGCGCGCGCTCCCCGCTGCCTGCAAGCGCCGACGATGTCGCAACCGGGCCGTCAAAGCCCAGCGCCGCGGCCTTTTGCAAAAACGCCGCGTTAAATTCCTCATCAGGCCCGAGCCTTATAAGCGCGAGCGCTCCTTTGGGGATAAGCTCAAGCTCTTTTAGCGCCTCAGGCCCCAACAAGCCGGTGTCTGCGGTGAGCCACACCCGCCGCGGCGCGCAGAGAGCGATGATTTCCGCGGCTTTGGCAACGCCCCTTACAAGGCTTTTGGGATCGGCATCCGGGCACAGGCTGAGCCTTAAACAGGGGCGGCCTGACATCAAAGAGAGCAGCGCGTTTTTCACATCGTCTGCAACCGCGCCTTCAGGGTACAGCGCCAGTTCGTCGTCATCCTTGCAGATATAAGGCTCAAGGCTGCACAGCAAGGAGCCGGTTTTCTGCGCCAGCAGCTCTGAAAAATCGGCCGCGTCATAAAGCTCCGCGCGCGCCTCCTCAGAGGCGCCCCCGGGCACGAGGCGCAGAGCGCCTGTGCCCTCAGGTTCAAGCCCGGACGCTTCGAGCGCGGCGGCAAAATCCGCAAGCGAGGCTCCGCGGCTTAAATAACCGCGCATTACGGGGGAGCAGAACTCTATCCCCTCAAAGCCCGCCGTGCGGGCGTCTTTAAGTTCTTCCGCAGGATGGGGATCGCGGCAGAGCAGGTACTGGCTGAAAACGGTGTGCATATCCCAAGTTTAGGCGATCAAATCGCTTTTTGCAGAAACGCACGTTATGAAAGCCGGATTTTTATACGCCCGGTTAAAAAGTTTTGCGAGAGCGGCGGGCAAATATGGAAGATAACTTGTAATATAATTAGCACATTGCCTGTCAGGGCAAGTGCTTCACGCGCGACGGAGGACTCAAGTGGCTGTGGCTTTTTCAAAGGAAAAGAACGCTGAAAGTTTAGGCGATCGGATCTCCAGCTTCTCGGTTTTCCACAAAAAGATCCTCATAGCGGTGCTCATCGCGCTCATCGCAGTGATCTTTGCCGCGCTCTACTTCATCGCCCGCGCCGCCGCCCCCTCATACCCCTACGCCATGGATCTGCTCGCAGCCGCCGCGCTGGCTTTCATGCTGCTGACGAGCTGGAAGTTTTTAAGCTACTACCTCTTTGTGCGCGTCGCCGCGCAGCATGACCGGCTCACCGGCTCCTTAAACCACACCGCGTTCATGGCCCGCATGCAGGAACTCGTCTCCGATCCCGCCCGCCGCTGCGCGCTGTTCATCATCGATCTTGACGACTTCAAATCCATAAACGACACCTACGGCCATCCGGTGGGCGACGCGATCATCAAAGGTGTGGCCGCCAGGCTTCAGAAAGTCGTGCGCGCAGGCGATCTCATCGCCCGCTTAGGCGGCGACGAGTTTGCCGTGCTCCTGGTGGGCGTTGAAGGCTACAAATTCGTCGAAGGCTTTTTAAGCCGCTTAAACCGCATGATGTCAGAGCCGGTGCGCACGGACGACGGCCACACCATCGCCTGCAAACTCTCCTGCGGCTGCGCCTCCTCGCCGCTTGACGGCATCACCGCCAAAGAGCTCTACCGCGCCGCCGACGCCTCGATGTACGCCCAGAAAAAAGCCCGCCAGGCTGAGAAAGAGAATTTCCAAAGGCAGGCCGGCGTGGAGGTTAAAGCCTCGCGCTGAGCTAACGCCCGGAAGCTTTAAAAAAGGCCGCCTGACGCGGCCTTTTTTCCTGCCCGCGCCGCACGTTGCTTAAGGCGAGCGGCAGCTTCCTGTGTGTTAAAATTGGCGTCCGTCATCAAATCTGTTAATTCTTTGCCAGACGGTCTAACAATTATGGAAATGGATAAGACCTACGAGCCGGAGAAATTCGAGTCCGGCATCTATCAGAAATGGGAGCAGGAAGGCCTTTTCAAAGCCTCCATGGACACTTCCAAGCCTTCATTCTCTATAGCGCTGCCGCCGCCTAACGTCACAGGCTCGCTGCACATGGGCCACGCTTTCCAGCAGACCATCATGGACACCCTGATCCGCTATCACCGCATGAAGGGCGACAACACGCTGTGGCAGTGCGGCACGGATCACGCCGGCATCGCCACCCAGATGGTGGTCGAGCGCAAGCTCGCCCGCGAGGAGCACCTCACCCGCCACGATCTCGGACGCGAGAAATTCATCGAGCGCGTCTGGAAGTGGAAGGCCGAATCCGGCGGGAACATCACCCGCCAGATGCGCCGCCTGGGCGACTCCGTGGACTGGACGCGCGAGCGCTTCACCATGGACGAAGGGCTGTCGCGCGCTGTGCTCGAGGTCTTTGTGCGCCTGTACGACGAAGGCCTGATCTACCGCGGCAAGCGCCTGGTGAACTGGGATCCGAAACTGCGCACCGCCATCTCCGATCTCGAGGTCGAAAACCGCGACGTCCAGGGCCACATGTGGTACATCAAATACCCGCTGTGCGACGGCGCTAAAACCTCAGAGGGCAAGGATTACCTCATGGTCGCCACGACGCGCCCCGAGACGCTGTTCGGCGACACCGCCGTCGCGGTCAACCCCGCCGATGAGCGCTTTAAGTCCGTAGTCGGCAAAATGCTGGAGCTGCCGCTGTGCGGCCGCCGCATCCCCGTGATCGCCGACATCCACGCCGACATGACCACCGGCACCGGCTGCGTGAAGATCACCCCGGCGCACGACTTCAACGACTACCAGGTGGGCAAGCGCAACAAGCTTGCAATGATCAACATCCTCACCGAGGATGCGCACCTGCGCGACACCCCTGAATGCTACGACACCGACGGCAGGCTCATCGAAAATTATGACGCGGCCATCCCGGAGAAATACCGCGGCCTGGACCGTTTCGAGGCGCGCGATGCCGCCGTGGAGGATCTCAAGGCGGCAGGGCTTCTTGATCACATCGAGGATCACGCCCTCTCGCAGCCTTTTGGCGATCGCGGCGGCGTGCCCATCGAGCCGATGCTCACCGATCAGTGGTACGTCAAAGCCTCCGTGCTGGGCAAGCCTGCCGTCGAGGCCGTAAAGGACGGGCGCATCAAATTCGTGCCTAAGCAGTACGAGAACATGTACTTTGCCTGGATGAACGATCTGCAGGACTGGTGCATCTCCCGCCAGCTGTGGTGGGGCCACCGCATCCCGGCCTGGTATGACAAAGAGGGCAAAGTCTACGTCGCCCGCAGCGAGGACGAAGTGCGCTCCAAGTACGGCCTGGCAAAAGACATAGCGCTCACCCGCGATCCGGACGTGCTTGACACCTGGTTCTCCTCGGCGCTGTGGACGTTCTCCACCTTAGGCTGGCCTGAGAACACCCCGGAGCTTCAGGCCTTCCACCCCACCTCGGTGCTGGTGACCGGCTTTGACATCATCTTCTTCTGGGTTGCCCGCATGATCATGATGACCATGCACTTTATGAAAGATGAAAACGGCAACCCCCAGGTGCCGTTTAAGACCGTGTATGTCACGGGCCTCATCCGCGACGAGCTTGGCAAAAAGATGTCCAAGTCCAAGGGCAACGTCATCGATCCTTTGGACATGATCGACGGCATCGACAAGGACAGCCTCATCAAAAAGCGCACGGCGAACATGATGCAGCCGCAGCTTGCCGAGAAGATCTCAAAGCGCACGGCCAAGCAGTTCCCCGAGGGCATCGCAGCCCACGGCACCGACGCGCTGCGCTTTACGCTCTGCGCCTTTGCCTCAAACGGCCGCGACATCAACTGGGACATGAAGCGCCTGGACGGCTACCGCAACTTCTGCAACAAGATCTGGAACGCTTCGCGCTTTGCGCTGATGAACGTCAAGCCTGAGACGCTGCATAAGCCTGATCCCAAGGATTACTCGCTTGCAGACCGCTTTATCCGCTCCAAGCTTAAGACCGCGATCGCCGAGGTCACGCAGGCCATAGAGGACTACCGCTTTGACATGGTGGCCGGCAAACTCTATGAGTTTTTCTGGAACGAGTTCTGCGACTGGTACCTTGAGTTCACAAAGTCTATCTTCCGCGGCGAGGCCACGGAGGAACAGAAGAACGCCACGGCTTACACCTTGGTCGAGGTGCTTGAGACCTCCATGCGCCTTGCCCACCCGGTAATGCCGTTTATCACTGAGGTCATCTGGAAGATCACCGCCCCGATGCTTGGCCGCGGCACTGCGCAGGACACCGTGATGACCGCCCCGTACCCGGACGGTTCAGGCTTTGAGCATGACGCCGAGGCCGAAGAGGCCGTAGCCTGGCTTAAAGACTTCACCGTCTGCGTGCGCAACCTGCGCGCCGAGATGAAAGTCGCACCTTCAGTAAAGCTTGCCGCGATCCTCCGCGGCGCCACCGGCGAAGAGCAGGATTACACCCGCAGGTATTTCTCGTATCTTGAGAACCTTGCCGGCCTTTCAGAGATCAGAATGGCCAAGGCAGGCGAAGAACAGCCTCTGTCCTCGGGCAAGCCGCTGCGCAAGGCCGAGGTGCTGATCCAGATGAAGGATCTCATCAACAAGGATGACGAGTTAAAGCGCCTTGCCGCCATGCAGCAGAAGCTTGAGGCCAACATCAAATCAGGCGAATCCCGCCTGAAGAACGAGGCTTTCGTCTCCAAGGCCCCCGCCAAGATCATCGAAGGCGCCAAGGCGCAGCTTGAGGTCAACCGCGCCCAGCTGCAAAAGGTGCTCTCGCAAATCGAGGCTTTAAAAGCGCTCTGAGGCTTTGAGATTAAGCCTGAAAAGCCTCCGGAGGATGCCCCGGGGGCTTTTTTGCGGTTTATCTGCTGATTTCAGGTAAAAAAATGGCATCATTTCGTGTTTGAAATGATGCCGCACTTTTAAGGGATCTCGAATCAAGAAGGAATCTGAAAACGGAATTCTCTCTCTCATGTACCTCTTAGAGCGCCGCCTTGGGAAAAAGTTCAATAAAAGGCGATCTTTTTTTTAAAAAATTTAAAATCTCCGTTATTCATTTGAATTTAAAAATAAAATATTTCAGATTTTTTTGCAACTCCCGCCCTGCCCCGTTAAAATAAGCCAAGTGCCACTTTTTTCGGAACCACGCATGAGCGCCTCACCAAACCCCCGCTTTTTAAGCCCTGCAAGCCTGATCTTTGTCATCGTGTTTTTCGCCGTCCCCGCTGCGGCGCTCTGGCAGGCGACCTTGCAGTTTCGCACGAACCTCGTGCTCGTCCCCGTGTACGCCGTGCTTTTTTTCCGCGGGATCCTGCCTTTGGCCTCAGGGTGGCTGTTTAAAGCCTTTTTGTGCGTGCTCGCCTGGGCTTTGGGCGCGCGCGCCTGGATCCACGTGATCGCAGGCGGAACGCTTTTAAACTGCCTGGTGCCGCGCGAGGCTTACTTTGTCATAAGCGTGTGCTTTGCCGCGCTTTTGGGCCTTGCGTTGCTGCTCGTGCTTCGCGATGGCTTAAATCTGCTGTGGAAGCTCGTGCGCCTTAAGCTTAAAGCCATCCTGTGGCCTGCAAACTCTTTTTGGGCGACGTTAGCCCTGGCCTTTGCCGCGACAATTCCCGCGCTTTTAGGCACGGCCAACGGCTTTGCCGATCCGCAGTATACGGAGGTCAGCGTGCGTCTGCCGGGCCTTGATCCTAAGTTTGACGGCTTTAAGATCGCCTTCCTCTCCGACACCCATATAAATCAGATCAGCGATTACTCGCAGGTGGCTGCCTATGTCGACGAGGTGAATTTATGGAAGCCGGACCTTGCGGTGTTCACAGGCGATCTGCAAGACGGCACCCCCGATGAAGTCGGCCGCACGGTTGCGCTTTTAGGGAAGATCGAGGCCCGCCTGGGCGCGTACGCCTGCCAGGGCAACCATGAGCTCTACTGGAACTACCCGCAATGGCGCAGTTTCTACGGCCAAAGGGGGATCACCTTCCTCGATGATGCCGCGGTGACGATCAAAGACGAGGCCGGCGCCCCGGTTTTGACGCTCACCGGACTTGAGGATCTGGCGACGCCTGAGCAGGCGCGCGCAACGCTTGCAAAGCGCGATCCCGCGCTGCCCTCTGTGACGCTCGCCCACCGTCCCGGCCACGCCGCAGACATCGACGGTCTTACCGATCTGGTGCTCTCAGGCCACACCCACGGCGGCCTCATCCCCGGGGTGGCGCAGCTCGTGGCCGCGGCCAACCAGGGCTTTGTCGCCGGGCGCTACGATCTGCCGCGCGGCACCGCGCTTTTGGTCTCCCGCGGCGTCTCGATGTGGATGGGCGTGCCGCTGCGCCTGCTTGATCCCTCGGAGATTATCTTCATCACGCTGCACCCGGCGCCACCGAAAGGAAAATAAAGCCTGCCTGATTAAAACTGTTGCATCGGTGCCGCAGACTGCCGGCCCAGGCTTTATTTATATCAGAGCGGGGCAATGCCGCATCCGCCGTTTTATCTGCCCATGCCCGGGCACCGCAAAGAAGAGTCTCTGTAATAGCAGATTTTGTCCCGCTAAGAGCGATATCTGCGGGAGCTAACGCAGTCTTACAGAGGAAATTGTTCAAACTGTGCCCCTTTTACTTTCATGCAAGGTATGATCTTTTCCAAAATGTCTCAAGAATGGAGTGTTTATGTCCTATTACCTCGAACTTCTGCCGGAAGGCCTGATCACTGCCGTGATCGTGCTGATCGTGGCGATCATCTTTGCCGGAAAATGCATCAAGGTCATTCCCCAGCAGAACGCCTGGGTGATCGAGCGTTTTGGCAAGTTCAACAAGGTGCTCAACCCCGGGCTTAATTTCATCATTCCTTTCATCGATCGCGTCGCCTATAAGCACTCTTTAAAGGAAGTTCCACTCGACACCCCTTCGCAGATCTGCATCACCCGCGACAACACGCAGCTTTCCGTGGACGGCGTGCTCTTCTTCCAGGTGACCGATCCGCAGCGCGCCTCCTACGGCACCTCGAACTTCCTCGTGGCCATCACCCAGCTGGCGCAGACCACGCTGCGTTCGGTGATCGGCCGCATGGAACTGGACAAGACCTTTGAGGAGCGCGATGTCATCAACAACCAGGTCGTGGCGGCCATCGACGAGGCGGCACTCAACTGGGGCGTTAAGGTGCTGCGCTATGAGATCAAAGATCTGACCCCGCCAGCAGTTATCTTGCAGGCCATGCAGCAGCAGATCACCGCCGAGCGCGAAAAGCGCGCCGTGATCGCCGAGTCAGAAGGCAAAAAGCAGGAGCAGATCAACATCGCCGAAGGCTCCCGCGCCGCGGTGATCGCCAAATCAGAGGGCGAGATGCAGTCTGAAATCAACATCGCCGAAGGCAAGGCCAAGGCCACGCTCACCATCGCCAAAGCCACAGCCGAGGCGCTCGAGCGCATCGCCAAGGCATCCTCAGCAGACGGCGGGCTTACCGCAGTCAACCTCAAGGTCGCCGAGCGTTACATCGACGCCTTTGCAGGCCTGGCCAAGACCGGCAACACTCTGATCGTTCCCAACAACTTAGGCGATCTCTCAACCATGGTCGGTTCGGTCATGAAGATCGTCGAGGGCACGAAGAACACCCCGTCCCCCAAAGCCTGATCCCGCATTCTCCCGCGGCCGCCTTCAGGCGGCCGCGCTTTTCCCAAGGTAAAGCACCATGTTAAACGACAGCAAGCCCACCCCCGTCATCTCGGCCGGCCCGCAAGGCGTCAGCGCCGAAGCTCCCGGTTCACAACAGAACGCCCCTAAACACTCAGCCTGCCGCTGTGTCTTGCACGCTTTGGGAGTCATCGGGGCAACGCTTACCTTTATCCGCAATGTCGTTGCCAACCTGCTTTTTTTGCTGATCCTGGCCGTGCTCGCCGTCGCCTGGGGGCTCTCCTCAAGCGTTGAGGATCAGCTAAATTCCATGGCTGAGGGACAGACGGCGGCTCCTGCCAAACCCGCCCCGGTTTTGTGGCTCGATCTTTCAGGCTGGCTTGATGAAATGCCTCAGGCCGACGACAGTTTTTCAAAGATGTTCGCCAGGATGCAGGAGAGCGCCTCACGCAGCCGCCGCATCGGCCTTGAGGATCTCGAGGCGCTGCTCAAAAGCGCCGCGGCCGATCCGGAAATTAAGACCGTCGTGGCCGACATGAGCGCGCTGACGCTGACGTCGACAGAGCAGGTGCTGCGCCTTGGGCGCGCCTTTGACGAGTTCCGCAGCGCCGCGGGAGACGACAAAGAGCTCATCGTTTCAGCCGGCAGCTACACCCAGGGGCTGTACGCGGCCGCCGCGCACGCCTCGAAGGTGGTGCTCGATCCTTTAGGCGAGATCGATCTGCACGGGCTCTCGCTTTCATCACTCTATTTTGGCGGCGCCGTGGAGCGCTTCAAACTCACGCCCTATGTGTTCAGGCGCGGCAGCCACAAGTCCGCCGTCGAGCCTTACGAGCGCAGCGGCATGTCAGCTGAGGTCAAGGCCGAATACCAGGGCATTGCCGACACGCTGTGGTCAGAGCTGGAAAAGAATGTCGCCGCGGCGCGCCCTGCCCTGAAAAACGGCCCGCTGCTGCCGCCGGCGCAAACCTACCTCAGCATGCTGGAGCAGGCCAGGGGCGATGACGCGACGCTGGCGTTAAAGCGCGGGCTTTGCGACATGCTGCTCACCCCTGAGGCCTTAAAGGCGATGATCGCCAAAGAATACCCGTCAAAGGATGACAGCGCCGAGCCTGACGCCGTTTCCATGGACGAGTACCGGGCGCTGCTGCGCGAGCGCGAAAGCCGCATCGACAGCTCCAGCCGCCTCGGCGTGATTTACGGCGAGGGCGTCATCACGTCCTATGATCCGGATCCGCGCGCCTTCACCCCCGACAACATCGGGGCGCTCTTAGACCGGCTCTCCGATGACGATCACGTCAAAGGCGCCCTGCTGGTGCTCTCCTCCGGAGGCGGCGAGTTCACGGCCTCAGAGGAGATCCGCCGCTCCCTTGAGAAATTCAAAAAAGACGGGCATAAGCTTGTGGTCTACATGGCCGACAGCGCCGCCTCCGGCGCCTATCTTGCGGCAACGGCGGCCGATCGCATCGTGGCAAGCCCCATGACGCTCACCGGCTCTGTGGGAGTGTTCGCCGCAGGTCTGGGCGCAGATCGCCTGCTTAACGAGTACGGCGTGACCCAGGACGGCGTTGTGACCTCGCCTTTTGCCGTAACCCCGGTGGCACAGCCCATGCCCGATGAGATGAAGAAACTCATTGATCTGCAAATCGGCCATACCTACGACTATTTCACGGATCTGGTCAAAAAGACCCGCCCGCTTAAATCGCAGGATCCACAGGACTTCGCTGAAGGCCGCGTCTTTACGGCAGAGCAGGCGTTAAAGCTCGGGCTTATAGATGAGGTAGGCGGTTATCAGGAAGCGCTCGCCGCGCTCGAGCGCGAGTGCGGGCTCAAGCCTGACGAGGCGGTGGTACGCCCCCAGGCGCTGACCATTGAGGACTCGCTTGAAGGCCTGCCGGCGCTGCTTTTGAAAAACTTCGGATCAGTGCTGCCCGAGGGGCTGGCACGCGAACTTTGGCAAAAAGCGCTCAAAGCCCCCGCAAAAGCTTCGTCACGGCCTGAGATCTACCTCATAAACGAGCTGAAGGCGGAACTTTAGAAGCCTTGCAGAGAGGCGGGGCCGCGACATCGCCGCGGCCCCGTTTTTTATCCCTCAGGATGCGCCTGCCGCCTTTTGCGCCGCCGGTTCCACCGGCTCGGCGCGCACCGGTTCAGACTCCCGTTTTTCATCCGCGTCCGGCTCTTGCTGCCGGCGCAGCACCAGCACCTTAAGCGAGTGCGGGTTCACCCTCACTGTGCGCGTGATGACACGATCGCTCTCGGCCACGGCACCCGTGGGCTCTGAGGTGTCAACTTCCACCGTCCAGGGCCGCCCGCTGGGCGCCGCCGGAGGGCAGAACACCTCGCTTGATGAGCTGTCGTTGATGAGGATGCACCACTGCTCGCCTTCCGAGCGGTGCATGTCGCCTGCGCACAGCATGAGGCTGCGGCGGCCGGAATCATTCCACTGCCCCGAATCCATGCGATGCCCGCGCGGCGTGTACCAGTGCACGTAATAGTGGCTGTGGCGGATGTGGAACGTGTCATCGACGAGGCTGAGCTCCGAGAGCATGCCGGAGTTGCGGCGCAGTTTCGTGAGCCTGCCGATGAACTCGATGAAATCCTGGTTTTCTTTGGAATTGTCCCATTTGATCCAGGAGATCTCGTTGTCCTGGCAGTAGGCGTTGTTGTTGCCGTCCTGGGTGTGGGAGAACTCGTCGCCGCCTAAAAAGTGCGGCGTGCCCTGAGCGATGAACACCGTGGCGATCAGGTTGCGCTTTAGCTGCCAGCGGCGAGAGCGGATCGCCTTGTCATCAGTGGGGCCTTCGCAGCCGCAGTTGCCCGAGCAGTTATCCGTGGTGCCGTCGGTGTTGCCCCAGCCGTTTTTCTCGTTGTGTTTGTTGTTATAGGAGACCAGATCCTCAAGCGTGAAACCGTCATGGTAGGTGACGTAGTTCACCGAGGCGTTGATAGAACGGTAGCCCTTGAAGAAGATGTCGCGCGATCCCATGAGACGGGTGGCGAAATCGCCGAGCTGGCCGCCGTCGCCGCGCCAGAAGCGGCGCACCGTGTCGCGGAAGCGGTCGTTCTGCTCGCTCCATCCCAAAGGGAAGTGCCCGAGCCGGTAGCCGCCCATGCCGCAGTCCCAGGGCTCGGCGATGAGGATGCTCGAGCCGATGATGTCCGAGCAGAAACAGGCCTTGAGGAAGGCGCTGTTGTCGACAAAGCCGAAATTCTCGCTGCCGTGGCTTTCACGGCACAGCGTCACGCCCAGATCGAAGCGGAAGCCGTCAACCTGCATGACATCGAGGTAATAGCACAGCGTGTCGAGCACCAGGTTTAAAGACTGGAAGTTGTCGCAGCTGTAGGAGTTGCCGCAGCCTGAGACGTTGAGGTAGGACTTGTAGTCAGGCCCGCCGTCCTTGTCCCAGCAGTAGGCGTAATAACGGCGGTTGTCAAAGCCCTTCATGGAGAGGACCGGACCGCCGAAGCCGCCTTCGGCGGTGTGGTTGTACACCACATCGAGGATCACCGCAATGCCGTTGCGGTGCAGTTCCCTGACCATGGTCTTGAACTCGGTCACCGTATGCAGCGGATCGCAGGCAAAGCGCGGATCCGGGGCCATGAAGCACACCGGATTGTAGCCCCAGTAATTGGAAAGCCCTTTCTCCTCAAGCGCCGGCTCGCTCATGCGCGTTGCGATCGGGTTTAACTGCACCGCGGTGATCCCAAGTTTCTTTAAATGGTCGATCACAGGCTGTGAGCACAGACCCAGATAGGTGCCGCGCAGCTTTTCGGGGATGTCGGGGCAGAGTTTGGTAAGCCCTTTGACATTGGCCTCATAGAGGATCACCTCGTTGCGCTGCAGCATCGGCTTGGAGACGCCCTGCCAGTCAAAGGTGCCGGGCAGATCCGGCACGACGCATTTGGGCAGGAACTTCTGTGAGTCGTTCTCGTAGAGCTTATAGTCCCAGACAAACGGGCGGTTTAGCGCTTTGGCGTAGGGATCGGCGAGCAGCCGGCCTTCTTTAAAGTACAGGCCCTTTTCGGGATACTCTCCGCCCAGCGTCTCAAAGGCGTACAGCGCCCCGGGCTTTAAGCCTTCGACATAGCCCGTCCAAAAGCCGCCGCGGCGCTCAGGCAGCGACAGCACCTGGGTTTCACGCTCCTCGCGGTCAAACAGGTGCACCCTCACCCCGCGGGCCTCGGGGGCCCACACGGTAAATTCCGTGCCGTTTTTGTCGGGGACCGCGCCCTGCGGAGGGCGCCTGAGATCTTCAGCCTGGGTGCTGTGGCGCATTCTGATCAGCATGTTTTTCTCCTGACGGCCAAATGCCGGAGCTTAATACCTGCAAACAAGGGCGCCGCAACCCACGGTCGCCTGCGCCCTCTTTTTCGTCAGATCTGAACGTCTTTAAGCCGTTCAGGCATCCTTTTTGCCGGCGGTGCCGTCCTTAACCCTTTTGATAAAGATGGTGGCCAGAGGCGGCAGATCGAGCACCACCGAGTGGAACTGGCTCTGCCAGGAGATGTTCGAGGCCTCGAACACTTCCTCGCCCGTGCCGTAGCCTGAACCCCAGTAATCCTTGGAGTCAGTGTTCAGCAGCACTTTGTACTTGCCGGGACGCGGCACGCCCAGGCGGTAGGCGATGTACGGGACCGGCGTGAAGTTCGAGACGGCGATGATGTCCTCGTCTTCGTTGCCGCCGCGGCGCAGCATCGCGAAGATGCTGTGCTCGGCGTCATTGACGTCCAGCCAGGTGAAAGCCTTAGGATCGTAATCATTCTCCCACAGCGCCTTCTGCGAGAGGTAGAGATCGTTCAGATCGCGCACGAGGCGCTGCATGCCCTGGTGCTTCTCAAATTTGAGCAGCCACCAGTCAAGCTGGCTGTCGACATTCCACTCCGAGGTCTGGCCGAACTCCGAGCCCATGAAGTTGAGCTTCTTGCCAGGGTGGGCGTACTGGAAGCCTAAATAGGCGCGCAGGTTGGCCGCCTGCTGCCACTCGTCGCCCGGCATCTTGTAGAGCAGCGAATGCTTGCCGTGCGTGACCTCGTCGTGGGAGATCGAGAGGATGAAGTTCTCGTTGTAGGCGTAGATCATCGAGAACGACATCTCGCCGTGGTGGTACTTGCGGAAGAAAGGATCGGTGCTCATGTACTCAAGCGAGTCGTGCATCCAGCCCATGTTCCACTTAAAGCCAAAGCCCAGGCCGCCGGTGTAAGTGGGCCTGGAGACGCCGGTGAAGGCCGTGGACTCCTCGGCAATCGTCATGGCATTGGGGTAGCTGCGGTACACCTCTTCATTGAACCACTTGAGGAACGAGGTGGCTTCGTAGTTGATGTTGCCGCCGTCGACATTGGGGATCCACTCGCCAGGCTTGCGGGAGTAATCCCAATAGAGCATGGAGGCCACGGCGTCAACGCGCAGGCCGTCAACATGGTAGTAGTCAAGCCAGATGAGCGCCGAGGCGATGAGGAAGCGCCTGACGGTGTCGCGGCCGAAATCGTAGATGAGCGAGTTCCAGTCAGGGTGCCAGCCGCGGCGCGGATCCTCGTACTCATAGACGCAGGTGCCGTCAAAACGAGCCAGGCCGAACGCGTCGGTAGGGAAGTGGGCCGGGACCCAGTCCAAGATCACGCCGACACCGTTCTGGTGGAGCGTGTCGACGAAGAACTTGAAGTCATCGATGCCGCCGTAACGGCTCGTCGGAGCGAACAGGCCGGTGGGCTGATAACCCCAGGATCCGGTGAACGGGTGCTCCATGACCGGCATGAGCTCAACGTGGGTGTAGCCCATCTGCTTTACGTACTGCGTAAGCTCCGTGGCCAGCTCGCGGTAGCCCAGGCTCTTGCCCTCGCTGTCGCGCTTCCACGAGCCCAGATGCACCTCGTAAATTGAGATCGGCTGCTTAGTCTTGTCGTTAAGCTGGGATTTGCGCCAGGCGTCGTCATGCCATTTATAGGTGGTCTGATCGGAGATGATGGACGCGAACGAAGGGTACTGCTCGTGCTCAAAGCCCACCGGATCGGCCTTGTGGGGCAGGCGGTTGCCGTTGGGATCTTTGATCTCGTATTTATAGCGCAGCCCGGCGGTCAGCCCCGGCACGAAGAGCACCCAGTGGCCGAGCATGGAGCGGGCCATGGGGTGGCGGCGGCCGTCCCAGAAGTTAAAGTCGCCGATCACCGAGACGCAGGTCGCCGAAGGCGCGTACACGGCAAACTTCGTGCCCGTGACCTTGACGCCGTCGATTTCGACCTCGATGAGGTGTGCGCCCAGGGTCTTGTAAATGTTGGCAGGGGTCTCGTTCATGGTGTTGAGGCCGTAGAAAGCCTCATCGCGGAACTGGTAAGGATCGATGATCTCGACGGTTGAGTCTTTGTAGCCCACCTTGAACTTGTAGTGGAAAGGCTCATGCACGTCGGGGAGCTGCTTCTCAAACAGGCCGTCCTCGGCGACCATGTCCAGCGTGCACACCGGCGTGCTGTCTTTTAAGCGCAGCACCTCGACGCTGAGGGCGCCGGGAAGCCAGGCTCTGAGCACATAGCCGCCGTTTTCCGAGCTTTGCAGTCCCAGAGTTTCAAACGGCTTGGTAAGTTTGGCTCCGTTAAGGTCATCAATCAGCATATATAATCCCCTGCTCGTTTTAATTTCAGGAATTTCTGGTTCGCGTCATCGCAGCCGTGAGTTCTTTGACGTAATCGTCAGAGAAGATCTCATCTAAGTTGCGGGTCAGCTTTCTCTTCCAGTTAGGATACTCATTACAGGTCCCCGGAACATTGACCGGCTTCTCAACCCCGATCCAGTCCTCAAGCTGCGAGCTGTACATCATGGAGGCCGTCTTGCACAGATGGACCTGCATGCTGCGCACCAGTTCTTTGCTGTAAGGGGCGTCGGAGGCGCGGTAAGGCACAGAGCTGTCAAGCGAGCCGAAATAGCGCATGCTGTCGAACATGCGCTGCTTGGCCTGCTCGCGATCGGCGATGAGCTCGACGCTCTGCTCTTTGGTGTAAATGCCAAGCCCGACGCCGTCTTTGAGATCTTTGTCTTCCCACCAGCCTTTGAACGTCGGCATGTCGTGGGTCGTGAGGGCCGCCATCGCAAGAGGCTGGTAGTCGTACGGGGAGATAAAGCCGCCGTCGCCGGAGCGCTCGTCAAAGAAGATCTTGTAGCTCAGCGCGCCGCATTTCTTTAAAGCGGCCCTGAGTTCGGCAGGAATGGTGCCCAGATCCTCACAGATGATGAGGCAGCGATGGCGCACGGACTCCAGGGCGATGATGCCCATGAGATCGTGCATGGCAGATTTGACATAGAAGCCCGTGGAGGCCGGCTGCCCTTCCCGCACCCACCAGAAGCGGTTGAGGCCGGCGGCGTGATCGATGCGCAGCGCGCCGCAGGAGCGCATGTTGGCACGGTAGAGACTGATCATCGGCTCGTAAGCGCACTCACGCAGCGCCTGCGGATCCATGGGGGCAAGGCCCCAGACCTGGCCCAGAGGCCCTAAACGGTCAGGGGGAGCGCCGACAGAAGCTTTCGTGCGGTAGACATTGTTGCGATCGCCCCAGACGTCGCAGGAGGCCTGGGAGACACCCACGGCCAAATCGCGGTAAATGCCCACAGTCATGTGGTTTTCCTGGGCGACCGCGTAAGCCTCGTCCAGCTGCTCCTGGGCGAGGAACTGCAAATAGGCCCAGAAACGCACTTCTTTGGCGTGCTCGTTGCGCCAGACTTCGACGAACGGACCGTCAGCCTGCTGGAGCTCGCGCGGGAAAGCCGGCCAGCCCCAGGCGTTTACGCCTTTGGCATAGAGATCAGCCTGCAAGGCGCCGTAGGTGGCGATGATCTGCAGATCGCGACCGCCTTCCTCGATAAAGCTTAAGAACTTGCGGCCGCGGGTGGAGCGGCGATCGTCGACGTGCATTTTGTCAAAGATCAGGCGCAGCACCTTAAGCTTGAGATCCAGCACGCCGCGATAGTCAACGTACTCGCGCTCCCTGAGCGTGCGCAGCTGCTGCTGGAAGCGCTTGGAGGCGACGAGATCGCAGGCCTCTTTGCACATCACGTATTCAGGCACGTCCGGCACTGAGATGTAGCAGACGTTGAGCCACTGGCGCGATGAGGGCGAATAAGGGCTGACGTTGTCAGGATCCGGCGACGAAGGGTAGCCTGCATGCACCGGGTTTAACCCCACAAAAGAGCCGCCGGTGCGCGCCAGCTTTGGCAGCAGCACCTTGAGATCGGCAAAATCGCCCACGCCCCAGTTATTCTCCGAGCGCAGCGCGTAAAGCTGCACGCTCACGCCCCAGATCCTGCGGCCTTCGGAGAGCTCTTTGGGCATGTACATCTTTGTGGGCACGCGGATTAAGCTGCTGCGCACCGAGTTGAAGATGCGGTAGCCGTCGGTGAGCACGCAGCTGAAATGATGGTAGCCGTAAGGCAGCTTCACCGGGATGAGGAAGCGGCGCAGATCGTACTGCTCGCCGTCCAGGTCAAAATAATCGGCGATCTCGACTTCTTCTATGGGGAGGGTGTCGCTGATACGGGAGTGATCCTCAAGCTCTATGCTCCAGGAGAGCACCGCGCTGTCGCGCACGTCGCCGCGGGTGCGGATGTACAGGCAGGGGAAATCGTCATCGTTGATGACGGTGACCGGATCGAGCATGTCGTCGCACTGCTTCTTGGCATCGCGCGCCAGCCTCAGCCCCAGGGCTTTTTCGTCATCGACCGGGTAGCCCATCAGGCGCAGGCCTTCAACACGGTACTCGGGTTTTATCTCCACCTTGCGGTTCATCACATCAAGGTATTCGCGTGCTATGCCAGCCTTGTCGGCAAGCTTTTGGAGCTCGGGATTATTCATTTTTATTGTTACTCCGCTCTTAAAGAGCGTTCTCCGGATCCTGTTACATCACGTCCTTCTGCCATGCCTGACCCGTATCCGGAATGACGGGTGTCAATAACAGCAAGTTTTAAGCAGACCCCAAAAGACGCAGTTTCATGGTTTTATTTATTGTAAACGCAAAAAGCACTTCAAAAAATGTGCGGTTACGTCAATAAAAAAATGATAACGATAAAAAAAGCAGGAAAATACAGTTTTACCTTGAAGGCGGTCAATTTCGGACGGCTCGCCTGCACCGGCTCAAAAAGTGAAATTTATTTTCAGGAAAAGCGCGAAAAAGCGCCTTTGAAAAAGCCTCTGAAAAGCACAGGAAAAACGCCGGTTAAACCTTGGTGAAAAATGCATTCTGACAGGCTTTGCAACCTTGACATTTAAGGTTTTGAGAGTAAATTGACATTGTGTTTTTTTCAATCGTTTCACAAACGGGTGATTTACTGATATGACTATTAAAGTTGGTATTAACGGCTTTGGCCGCATCGGCCGCTTCGTTTTCCGCGCTTCCGTTGCTCGTCCTGAGCTCGGCATTCAGGTTGTCGGCATCAACGACCTCCTCCCTCCGGATTACATGAGCTACATGCTCCGCTACGACACCATGCACGGTCCTTTCCAGGGCAAGGTTGAAGTCAAAGACGGCAACCTGGTTGTGAACGGCAACACCATCCGCATCACCGCCGAGAAAGACCCTGCCAACCTGAAGTGGGGCGATGTCGGCGCTGACTACGTCGTTGAGTCCACCGGTTTCTTCCTCAAAGATGAGCTTGCCCGCAAGCACATCCAGGCTGGTGCCAAGCGCGTTGTGATGTCAGCCCCTTCCAAGGACGCCACCCCGATGTTCGTTGTCGGCGTTAACGACAAGACCTATGCCGGCCAGGACATCGTTTCCAACGCTTCCTGCACCACCAACTGCCTGGCCCCTCTGGCCAAGGTTGTCAATGACGCTTTCGGCATCAAAGAAGGCCTCATGACCACCGTCCACTCCACCACTGCCACCCAGCGCACCGTTGACGGCCCTTCCATGAAGGATTGGCGCGGCGGCCGCGGCGCAGCTGACAACATCATCCCGTCCACCACCGGCGCTGCCAAGGCCGTGGGCAAGGTCATCCCTCAGCTGCAGGGCAAACTGACCGGTATCTCCATCCGCGTTCCGACCCTCGACGTCTCCGTCGTTGATCTGACCTGCGTGCTCGAGAAGCCGGCCTCCGCCGAAGAGATCTGCAACGCCATCAAGGCCGCCGTTGCCGGCCCGATGAAGGGTGTTATGGATTACACCGACGAGATGCTCGTCTCCTCCGACTTCCTCAACAACACCCACACCTCCATCTTCGACGAGAAGGCCTGCGTGTTCCTCAATGACCACTTCGTCAAACTCGTTTCCTGGTACGACAACGAGATTGGCTACTCCAACAAGGTCCTTGAGCTCATCAAGTCCATGGAAGAGCAGCACCCTGTGGCCTAATCAGGACACAGCCGCTTAAAGCGATTTCATAAAAAAGGCGCCGCAAGGCGCCTTTTGTTTGCCCGTTTTTTACGCTCAGGCCTTAGCGCCCAAAGCCTCGTCTATGGCCTTTGCGAGCTGATCGGCGCAGGACGTGCCCTTCTGGCGGCAGAGGTTGCCGCGCAGGGTGTCGGCGATCACCCGCGCATCCTGCCCTTCCGTCAGGCGCCCGATGGCCTTGAGGTTGCCGTCGCAGCCGCCTAAAAAACGCACGCCGTGCAGCCGTCCCTCTTCGATGTCAAAGCTGATGAGCTTGGAGCAGGTGCCGTGAGTGCGGTATTCGTAATGAGCCATAAAAATTGCCTCCGTGGATCCCGGAGGCATTGTACCAAGAGCAGGCTGCTTCTGTTTATTCTGAGAGCGAGGTGATCTCAAGCATGCCGCTTAAGTTTTTGATCTCGTCTTTGCCGGATCTGGCCTGCCCCAGGATGAAGAGCCCCGGGTATTTCTGCGCCTCGCCGTAAAACATCACGAGGTTGCCCCAGGGCGAAAACAATGCCAGCGTGCCCGCCTCCGGTTTTTCCTCGTAATTACCCTGCCCGGGATCGAGTTCGGGGTTTATGTAGGCGATCTTTTCGTTCGTTGAGTAATTCTCAGCCTTAAGCTGCAAAGGCAGGCGCTGTTGCAGCGCCTCACAGCAAATTGCCGTTATGTCTCTTAATGCTTTCATGGCGATCTCCTCAATGGATCTGCATTGAGCATAGGCGGAGCGCCTGATCTTTACTAATGGTTATACTTTATTTCATGTTATGACTTATGGTTATTGGTCTCGGCAAAGCAGCTTTTGACGCACTCAAGGAAAGCCGCGCACACCGGCGCCATCATGCCATCTTTGCGCCAAATGAGGCACAGCGGTGTCGTAAGCGGCGGCTCCAGCGGCCTGAAAGTGAGCCCCGGGCGGCTGTCGACGAGGCCTTTAAACGTGAGCATAAAGCCCATGCCCTCCTCCACAAAGATCGAGCCGTTATAGGAGAGGCGGAAAGTGCCTTTGAGCGTGAGTTCGTCGCGGCGGGATCCGCACCAGCGCGGGATGTCCTGATCCCAGCTCTGCTGCGAGCAGAAAAGCCCGAGCGGGCGCAGATCCTCAAAGGTCACGGATTTCTTGGCGGCAAGCGAATGTCCCTTGGGCATCACCAGCCCCCAGACATCCGGCTCCGGGAATTCGACATAGCCGTATTTGTCAGGATCAGGAAGCTGGCAGAGCGCCGCATAATCCAGCAGCCCTTTGTCGAGTTTCTCCACGACCTGCTCGGTGTCGCCTGAGCTTATGTGATAGCGAAACCCCGGGTGCTCCGAGGAAAAGGCGCGGATCGCCCGCGCCAGGTAGCGGATCTGCAGCGACTCGGCAAGCCCGAGGCTCACCGTGCCGCCTGCAAGGCTCCCGCCTTTGGGGAAGGCGTCTTTGATGCGAGCGGCCATGCCCACCAGATCTTTGGCTTTGTCGCGCAGCAGCCTGCCGTCATCTGAAAGCTCGAGGCTGAAACTGTGCCTGACAAAGAGGCGCCGGCCCAGCTCATCCTCAAGCGCGCTGATGCGCTTCGAGAGCGCCGGCTGCGACAGATGCAGGATCTCCGAGGCCCGGGTCATGCTCCCCAGTTCCGCGACGGCCAAAAAACAGCGCAGGGTTTTGATCTCCATGTATGCATTCCCTAAAGTAATAACATGAAATAGATTATAACCATTAGCGCAGATCACTGTCCTCCCATAGACTGAAAACCAAAGCGGGATCGCCGCAAAACCATGAAGGAGAACAACATGTCCGCAAAGAAATTCTTAACCGCCGCAGCCTGCGGCATCGCCCTGGCATCCTCTGCCGCCCTGGCCGGGGACACCGTCACCGCAGAAGGCCTCGTCATGACCGCCAAATGGGACAAGACCTTCCCGCAGGAGAGCGGAGTTGCGCACTCGAAAGTGGCGTTCACGAACCGCTTTGGCATAACGATCGCAGCCGATCTCTACAAGCCTGAGAACGCCTCAGGGCACCTTAAGGCCGTGGCCGTCTCCGGCCCCTTCGGCGCCGTCAAGGAGCAGGCTTCCGGCCTGTATGCCCAGGAACTTGCCAAACGCGGCTTCCTCACGATCGCCTTTGATCCTTCGTTTACCGGCGAGAGCGGCGGCGTCCCGCGCCGCGTGGCTTCGCCTGACATCAACACCGAGGACTTCCAGGCTGCCGCCGACTATCTGATAAACCGCGACGATGTGGATCCCGAGGCCGTGGGCATCATCGGCATCTGCGGCTTCGGCGGCCTGGCGCTCAACGCCCTCGCTTTGGACACCCGCATCAAGGCGGCCGTGGTCTCCACGATGTACGACATGCACCGCGTCAGCGCCAACGGCTATTTTGACAAACAGGACAGCGAAGAGGCGCGCCACGCCCTCAAAAAGCAGCTGAACACGCAGCGCACCGCCGACTTTAAGCAAGGTACATACGCGCGCGCCGGCGGTGTAGTTGATCCGCTGCCCGCGGACGCCCCGCAGTTTGTGAAAGATTACTACGCCTACTACAAGACCCCGCGCGGCTATCACGCGCGCTCGGGCAACTCCACTGACGGCTGGAACACCACCTCGGCGCTCTCGTTCATCAACACCCCGATCCTCGAGTACGCCCCGGAGATCCGCCAAAGCGTGCTGATGATCCACGGCGAAAAGGCCCACTCGCTGTACTTTGGCAAGACCGCCTTTGAGAAACTGACCTCAGGCAAATTTGCCGCCAATAAGGAGTTTGCGGTGATCCCGGGCGCCAGCCACACCGATCTTTACGACAACAAAGCCAAGATCCCCTTTGACCGCATCGAGCAGTTCCTGCACGACAACCTTAAATAAACGCACAGAGCCGAGATTGAGCCGGGGCGCCTGCACCCAAATTGTGCGAGTTTTTCT
>DKSD01000033.1 GCA_002473165.1 Succinatimonas sp. UBA7265 | reverse complement strand
AGTTGATGTTACAGAGTTTAATTATTTAGATCATTATGATTCAACAACTGAGCCTAAAAAAATCAGCAGGTAATCTTGGTTTTACCTGTGCAAAAGTGAAAACTATAAAGTCATTCGCCGCCGATCCGGCCGTTGCACCAAAAAAATATTTTGACGCGTTTTTGCGCATCAAAATCGGGCGGCCAACTTTGCGCCTGCGCCCAAAATATTTTCATCCCTAAAGCGTTTTCTGCATTTAATACATTGTTCTTTTGAATCTTTTCTTTAAAACGTGCATATAAAGTCCGCTACGCGGACGTTTGAGCCTGTCAAAGAGCTGAGACGGGCGATTTCAGGGCAGAGCAAAACTAAAATGTCAGATAAATAAATCGATATTATACAATATAGACAAATATCATTATTGAGAGGCGCAAATATAGCATTAGATTTATCAAATGCATTTACGAGCGTAAAGCAAGGCGGTAACACTATGAATACGAAGACTAAAGACACTTTAAGAGATCTGGACCGCATCGTCGGGCTGATTAAAACCGATACCAAAGACATTCCGGCCGCCGAGAAAAAACGCATGGTCGAGGAAACGCTCGATCAGTTCCAAAATTACGTCTCCCCGGGCTGGCTTAAATACCGCAAATCCGTATCCTCGGATTCAGCCAAAGCCGCCGTGCTTGAGTGGCAGGACGGCGGGGCTTACTGCTACGGCCTTGAGGGCGAGAAATTCATCGACTGCCTGGGCGGCTTCGGCGTGTTCACCTTCGGGCACCGCAACGAGGAGATCCTCGATGTGGTGAGAGCGCAGCTCGAGCATCAGGCGCTGCACTCCCAGGAGCTTTTGGATCCGCTGCGCGGCTATCTTGCCAAAGCCATGGCGGCGATCACCCCGGGAGATCTCCAGTACTGTTTCTTCACGAACGGCGGCGCCGAGGCCGTGGAGATGGCGCTCAAGCTTGCGCGCATCGCCACGGGCGGGCGCTGGTTCATCGCCGCGGTCGGGGGCTTTCACGGCAAGTCCATGGGCGCCGTCTCCGTGTGCGGCAAGAGCACCTACCGCGTCCCTTACGGGCCGATGGTGCAGCAGGTGCAGCATGTGCGCTACGGCGTCGCCGCTGACATCCGCCAGGCGATCGCCAATTTAAAGGAGACCGGCGAGAAGGTTGCCGCAGTGATCTTAGAGCCCATCCAGGGCGAGGCGGGCGTGATCGTGCCGCCTGAGGGCTACTTAAAAGAGGTGCGCAAAATCTGCGATGAGACCGGCGTGGCGCTGATTTTCGATGAGATCCAGACGGGCATGGGCCGCACCGGCACGGTGTGGAGATGCGAGCACGAGGGCGTGACCCCGGACATCATGACCTACGGCAAGGCCTTCGGCGGCGGGATCATGCCCATAACCGGGATCATTTGCCGTCCGAAGATGTGGACGCAGCAGCTTATAGACAACCCCTGGCTCTTAGGCTCGCCGACGTTCGGGGGCAACCCGCTGTGCTGCGCGGCAGCGATCGCGGCGATCCGCTACATGCTCGCCCGCGACATCCCCGCCGTGTGCACGCAAAAGGGGAAGATCTTAAAAGACGGGCTTGAGCGCCTTGCGCGCAAATACCCGGATGTCATAGCCGATGTCCGCGGCGTCGGGCTGATGCTCGCCGTAGAATTCCGCGCCCAGGACTTAGGCTATGAGACGGCCAAAGGGCTGTTTGCCCGCCGCGTCATGACCGCGGGCACGCTCGTCAACGCCCGCACCATTCGCTTTGAGCCCACCGCGGAGATCTCAGAGCAGGATATTTCCGATGTCATAACGCGCCTTGACGAGGCGCTCGCCGACACCCGGCGCAAGTGCTGCCCGAGCATGCGCAAGGGCGAGGCCGTGCCTTTGAACCGCACGCTCTCCGAGGCTGCGCGCAAGGCGGTGTCCAACGCCGACAGCTACCGCGAGGCCGAGGAAAAAGAGATAGGTTAAGCTCAGGGCTTTAGCGCCTGAAAGCTTAAGGCAAAATAAAAGCAGGGACAGAGCCCTGCTTTTTCTGATTGCGATGGCGTTAATGCACGCGATCGCCGTTCCTGGCGCCGTCGTCAACGCCCAACAGGAAGATCTGATCCTGCCCCGGGCCTGCGGCCGTGACCATGCCCTCGGAGAGGCCGAACTTCATCTGGCGCGGCTTAAGGTTGGCTACGAGGATCACCTTGCGCCCCACGAGCGCGGCTGGATCTTTGTAAGCCTGCTTTAAGCCCGCGAACACCTGGCGCCTGGCAAAACCGATGTCGACTTCGAGCTTTAAGAGCTTGCGGGCCTCTTTGACCTCCTCGGCCTTGGTGATCGTGCCCACGCGCAGATCCACCTTGGAGAAATCGTCGATGGTGATCTCGCTTTGCAGCGGCTCATAAGCAGAGTCAGCAGTCTGAGCCTGAGGGGCGGATACGGCTTTGGCGGCTTTGAGATCCTCTTTTGACGCTTCGATCATGGCGTCGATCTGCGAGCGCTCAATGCGCTGGTACAGCGGCTTGAAGCGGTTGATCACGTGGTCATACAGAGGCTTGTCGGCCTCATCAAAGGCCAGCGGATCGTTTAAGAACTCCGCGGCGTTCTTTGCCACCTCAGGGAGGATCGGGCTTAAGAACGTGATGAGAGCGCGGAAGAGGTTGAGCCCGTCCGTGCACACCTGCTGCAGTTTCTGCTCCTGGCCCTGCTCTTTGGCGATGACCCACGGTGCTTCCTTGTCGATGTAGCGGTTGGCCTCGTCGGCAAATTCCATGACGGCGCGGACGGCGTCGCCGTAGTTGCGGCTCTCATAGCCTGCCATGACGGCTTTGCGCACCTGAGCTATGCGTCCTAAGAGCTCCGGGTTGTAAGGCGCGGCGGCCAGGCGCCCGTCAAAGCGCTTCGCGATAAAGCCGGCGGTGCGCGAGGCCAGGTTCACGACCTTGCCCACGATGTCGGAGTTGACCTTGGCCATGAAATCGTCAAGCGAGAGATCGACATCCGTGACCTGATTGCTCATCTTGGAGGCAAAGTAGTAGCGCAGCGACTCGGGCTTTAAGAATTTCAGATAGGTCGCGGCCTTAATAAAGGTGCCGCGGGACTTGGACATCTTGGCGCCGTCCACGGTCACATAGCCGTGCACGAAGATGTGCGACGGCAGCTTCATGCCGGCGGCCATGAGCGTTGCCGGCCAGAAGAGCGAGTGGAAATAGAGAATGTCTTTGCCGATGAAGTGGACCATCTCGATGTCGGACTTCGGATCGGTAAACGGCGCGAAATCTATGCCGTTTTTGTCGCAGTAATTTTTAAGCGAGGCGAGGTAGCCCACCGGGGCGTCCATCCACACGTAGAAGAACTTGTCCTCGGTGCCGGGGATCTTAAAGCCGAAATACGGGGAGTCGCGGGAGATGTCCCAGGGCTTGAGGCCGGCTTTGAACCACTCGTCGAGCTTGTTGCCCATCTCCTTTTGCAGCACATCGGTGTTGTGGATGAAGTCCTGCAGGAAATCGTGCGCTTTGGGCAGATCAAAGAAGTAGTGGACAGACTCCTTGAGCACCGGTTTGGCGCCTGACACCGTCGAGTAGGCGTCTTTGAGATCGGTGGGCTCATAAGTGGCGCCGCAGACCTCGCAGTTGTCGCCGTACTGATCCTTGGCCCCGCAGCGCGGGCAGGTCCCTTTGACGAAACGATCGGGCAGGAACATGTTCTTGACCGGATCGTAGAGCTGGGAGATCTTCTTCGTGATGATGTAACCCTTCTCTTTGGCTTTGAGGTACATCTCCGAGGAGAATTTCTCGTTCTCCGGGCTGTGGGTGCGGTAGTAATTGTCATAGTGAATGAGGAAACCCTGCAGATCGGCGCGGTGCGATTGCCCGGCCTTTTCGATCATCTGCTCCGGCGTGATCCCCTGCGCCGCGGCCTTGATCATGACCGGGGTGCCGTGGCAGTCGTCGCCGCACACGTAGAAGACCTTGTTGCCGACGGCGCGTTCATAACGCACCCAGATGTCAGACTGAATGTGCTCGAGCATGTGCCCCAGATGGATGGGGCCGTTGGCGTAAGGCAGCGCATTCGTCACTAAAATGGTCTTGGGTTTGTTCATGTGTATTCCGTTATTTATTCTTTTAAACAATGCCTGGTGTGATGGTGCATTTTAGATCATTCGGCCGCCCTTTGCTTTCGCGCCAAAGGCGAGAGCAGCGTCTTAAGCGGGATCTGCGAGAGGATCACGGCGCAGAACATCAGCGCGCAGCCCAAAAGCTGCCTAAGCGACGGGGATTCTCCCAAAAGCACTATCCCAAAGAACGTGCCGGTGACTGACTCCAAGGAGAGGATCAGCGTGGCGATCGTCGAGTTCACGCCGCGCTGTCCCACAACCTGCAGCGTGTAGGCCACGCCGTTTGACATCAGCCCGCAGTAGATGAACGCCGGCGCCGCGGCGCAGAAGTTCTCCCAGGTGTCGCCTCCTGTGGCAAGCATCATGATGAGACCCAGGAAAGAGGCCACAAAAAACTGGCCGCACGAGAGCGCCACGCCGTCGACGCGCGCCACGAAATAGGCGATGACGAGGATGTGCACGGCGAAGATCGCCGCGCCGATGAGCAGCAGAAGGTCGCCTGCGGTAAAGCGCAGCTCATCCTTGATGCACAGCAGGTAGAGCCCGGCGACCGAGAGCGCCACGCACACGGCGATCTTAAAAGACGGCCATCTGCCCAGCGCTATGCCGAAGATCGGCACAAAAACGACGTAGAGCGCGGTGATGAAGCTGGATTTCGTGACATCCGAGAGCGCCACGCCAAACTGCTGGAATGACTCGGCGGTGATGAGACACAGCCCGCAGCATACCGAGCCCCAAAAGAGCATGCGGCGGTTGCTGCGGTGAATGGTGACGCCGCGGCGGCATTTGGCCGCGTCCATAAGCGCCATGACCGGCAGGAGAAACAAGCCGCCAATGAGCGTGCGGGCAAAGGTGAAGGTAAAGGGCTCGACATGATCCATGCCGAGTTTCTGGCCGACAAAGCCGGTTCCCCAGATGACCGCCGTGATAAACAGCAGCGTGTACTGGCGTAATTCAAATTTCGTCATGGGAAAGAGTATCAGTTTTGGGAAGCGGAACTGTCTTCGCCGCCGTCGCGCAGCGAAGCGTCTTTGCGCAGCCCGCCCGGCACCGGGGCGTTTTTAGGGGAGAGCGAGAGAATTTTAAGCTTTTTGGAAAAACCCGGCCCGTCCAGAAGCTGCGCCCAGAGGTAATAGGAGGTGTTGAGCTCGAAATCGGCGGGCAGGGCAAAACCGCTGAAATCGACGGCCACGCTGTCATCGCCGTCTGAGAACTCATACTCCGCCTCGCCGGTTTTTTTTACGAATTTCCCGCGCAGCAGCGCGAAATCATCCTCGCGCCCGTTGCGCAGCACTCCCTCTACCGTGTTGGGGCGCAAGGCGCCGCCGACGTTTTTTACGGTGTTTTTGGCAATGCGCGCTTGAGCCGCGTCCGCAGCCGCGTGCTGCTCTTCATGCGCGAGGGCAGGCAGGGCCAGGCCGCAGACGATTGCGAGCGCCGTAAATTTAACCGTGAGGGAGTTCTTCATAAAACGCAATGATAACAAAAACAAGAGCCTTGCAGACGCGCTGAAGGCTCTTTGTTTCATGAGGGTGCGCCGGACTCACACCAGGTTTTCGGCGACGAAGCCCCAGTTGATGTGCTCGGCAAAATCCTTGAGGTAATCGGCGCGGCGGTTTTGATAGTCAAGGTAGTAGGCATGCTCCCAGACATCGACGACCAAAAGCGGCTTTAAGCCTGAACTCAAAGGGTTGCCGGCGTTTGAGGTTGAGAAGATCCTCACCTTGCGATCATTGTCCTCAACAAGCCACGTCCAGCCCGAGCCGAAATTTCCGGCGGCGTTTTTGATGAACTCCTCTTTGAATTTTTCAGCGGAGCCGAAAGCGGAGTTTAAAGCCGCGTCGACCTTTTCAGGGATGTCCTGCTTCTCAGGCGACAGGCATTTGAAGTAGAAATCGTGGTTGTAGGCCTGGGAGACGTTGTTAAACAGCGCGCCTTTGGCCGTGGCGAGTATGCCCATCAGCGGCATGCCGGCAAACTCCGTGCCTTCTATGAGCTTGTTGGCGGTGTCGACATAGGTCTTAAAATGCTTGTCGTGATGGAAACTCAGGGTTTTCTCTGAGATAAAACCGAGCGCGTCTTTGGCGTAGGGCAGTTCAGGAAGGGTAAGCAGGGCCATTAAAATCTCCTGCGGAGCAAGTCCGCTTTTATATGCAGTGTATCGCGGCGCTTATGCCGCGCCGTCCTGGATATTGTGCCCTAAAAATCCAGTCGCCGCCGCAGGATGCGAAAAAGACGCAGCAGCGCGGGGAAAAATCATTCCAAGGGCTCAGGCAGGCCGCAGAAGCGGGTGAAGCGGTTTACCGCGGCGCAGAAAAGCCGGCACTCCATCCGGGTGTCGTAGGCCGCGCCGTGGGCGCTTGAGGCGTCAAACTCCAGCCCTGCGGCCATGCACGAGCGCGCCAGCACGGTGTGGCCGTATACGAGCGCTGAGAGCGAGGCGGTGTCGAGAACCGTAAAGGGATGGAAGGGGTTCTTTTTCTCCCAGCCGACGCGTTTGGCAGCCTCGGCGATAAAACCTAAGTCAAAATTGCCGTTCTGCCCCACGAGCAGCGCCTTTTTGCAGCCCTGGGCGCGCACTTCAGCGCGCACGGCTTTGAAGAACTCAGGCAGATATTCCTGCTCGTCTTTGAGATCGCGTGTCTCATCATAGGGATCTATGCCTAAGAATCTGACGTTTTCCTCGTTGACCACCGAGCCTTCAAAGGGGCGCAGATTGGCGCTCATGAGCTTTCCCGGGCTTAAAAAACCCTGCTCGTCCATGGTGACGGTCATCATGGCCACTTCAAGCAGGGCGTCGGTGCGGGGGTTAAATCCTGCCGTTTCCACGTCCACCACCACGGGCAGGAAGCCGCGGAAGCGGGTTTTCAGCTGCGGGCGGTTTAGCGCCCAGGGCGCCTTGCTGTCTTGATCCTGTGTGCTCATGATTCCCCCTTAAACTGCGGCGTATTCTAGCACGCGCATAAAATGCCGCGTCTGGGGCTGCGGCGCAAAAAGGCGCTGCTCTGTCGCAGCGCCTTGTTTATGCATGGCAGCGGGAGCCTTGCCCCCGCCGCGGCTTATTCATCAGGCTGCTTTGCCGGTTTTTTCGGATCGTGCCTCTTGCGTTCGTTCGACATGATCAGATCGTAATTGTTGATCACGGCAGAGACGATCAGATTGAGCAGCAGGAAAGCCGAGAAGCAGTACCAGAGCACATGGTAGGCCGTGACGACGTAGGGCGGCACTTTTATGAGCTTAAGCCTGCTTGCCGCCACGAGGTTGTAGCGCAGATCGGTCCAGTCCTCGCCCGTGGTCATGCGCAGCAGCGTGAACATGGACTCAGGCACCGTGCCGTAGGGATCAGGGCTTACGGACGGCGAGTTCGGGGCGATCTCCTGCATTTGCGCGAGCGCGGCCTGCTGCTCGGCCGTGGCGGTGTCATAGGCGGGCAGTTTGAAGAGGTAGATGCCGGCGATGGCGAACACGAACTGGAAGATCAGCATCACCAGACCGTTGTAGGCCAAAGTCTTCAGCGACATGATGAGCACGCGGATGATGAGCCTGAGCTCATAGGCCGTCCTGAAGAGCTTGAGGATCCTGAACACCCGGAGCGTGCGCAGCACTGCGATGACCGAGCCGTCGGCAAACAGACTCTCGGGGATGTAGCCTGAAATCACGATGAAGAGGTCAAAGAGGTTCCAGCCGTCCTTGAAGTAGGCTTTGACGCTGTCTGACGCAAAGAACCTCACAAAGATCTCGGCCGTGTAAATGTACAGGCAGACGGTGTTGACGGTCCTGGAGAGGTCCGAGGGGTTCACCGCGTCGGCGGCGATGAACCAGGCGTTGACGAGGATCACCCCGATGATGGAGAACTCAAAGAAGCGGTGGCCGGCAAGCTTGCCGCAAAAGGCTTTTATGGCATTCATGAAAATTTTCCTGGTGTCGCGCCGCGCCTGAGGCGGCTTTGCGTCTGATTTTTTGAATTTTCTGCCATATCTGTTAAGAGTTCAACCGATCGTCTAAAAAGATCGGCGGTGTTTTGTGGTAATTTTAAAAAATATTTTATAATTCAATAAGGTATTTTAAAAACGGGCAATCATGCAGCTTTCACTCCCACCCCCCCATATCCCAGTTAGAACTTAACCCCATGTCACCTGAGATCGCCTGAAATCAGCTCTCCGTGCAGCACCACGGCGCGGCGCCGCATTTGCGCATCGCAGAGCGCAAAGGAGGCGTCCTCGCCCTCGCAGCCTAAAAGCGGCGTTTTAAGCCTGAGCGCCCGGCGCGGGCTGACGGCGGCGCAGCGCACGGCATCTTCAAGATTCAGGATCCCCTGTGATACGAGGTTTTGCGCGCAGCCGTAAAGCGAGGTCACCGAGCCTGCGAGCGTGCCGTCCAATAATCTGGCCTCACGGCCGCGCACCAGCACTTTCTGGCCGCCTAAAGTGTATTCCCCGTCTACAAGGCCGGTCGCGCGCATGGAATCTGAGATGAGGATGAGGCGCTCCGGGGCAAAAAGCCGGCAGGCTAAAGCCAGCATCGGCGCCGCCACATGCACGCCGTCGGCGATGAGCTCGGCGTCCGCCCCCGCAAAAAGCGCCGCCGGGATCGGCCCGGGGGCGCGGTGCAGCATGGGCGGCATGGCATTGAACATGTGGGTGAGCTCACAGGCGCCGGCTTTAAAAGCTTTAAGCGCGGTCTCATAGTCGCAGCCGGTGTGCGCCAGGCTTACACGCACCAGAGGGCGGCGCTCTGACATATATCCGAGGAACTCAAACGCGCCTTTGATCTCAGGCGCCAGCGCCACGGTGCGGATGAGCCCGCCTGAGGCTGCAAAAGCCTCCTCAAAGCCCTCAGGCGAGGGCGCGATGATATGCCCGGGATCCTGCGCGCCGCATTTTTGCGGGCTTACATACGGTCCTTCCATGTAGATGCCGGCGATCCGGGCTTCAGGCGCGCGGATGTCCTGTTGCGCCGCATAGTCTTTGGCGCAGCGCAGGGCTTTTAAAATGTCATCGCGCCCCATGGTCATGGAGGCGGGAGTGATGATCCCCACGCCCTGCGAGGCCTCATAACGGCAGATCTTCTCCAAAGCCTCAGGCGTAGCGTCCATGAGATCGGCGCCTGCGGCCCCGTGCAGGTGGATGTCGCAGAGTGTCGGAATTGCGTACAGCGCCTCGCCGCGGCTTTCAGAGGCCGAGGCAGAGGTTTTGGCAAACCTGCCGCGCTCCCAGCGCAGCGCGCCGTCCCTGAACCCGCCTTTAGCTTGCGGATCGTAAATTTTCAAATTCTCAAGTCTGCCTGATGCGGCCATGGATCACCTCCGGGAGCTAAAGTCTGCTGCCCCGGCATTATTGTGTGTTAAATTTAAAACAGAATTAAGGAAAAACGTCTGGCACTTTTTTTGCTTTCTTCGCAGTCAGGCAACATGTGTCAGGATTACATCATATGAAAGCGGTCACAGGGCGCAATATCAGAATTTTCGTTGCAGCATCCGCCGCGGCGCTGAGTTTGTGCGCCGCGGCCGCGGTGCGCTATGAGGCCAAACTCGACGGCACGGCCCCCAAGCTGTGGTCCGTGCAGGACTCCAAGGTCCAGTGCGATCTCATCTACGACATCCCCGAATACGGCACCGTCACCTTCAGAACCTATTCAGGGCGCAGCCCCAAGACTTCCGTGAGCGTGCACCCGCGCCTGGGGATCTCCGAAAACAGCCAGATGCGCTTTATCGCCGCGCGCCCGGAATGGCAGTCAGGCGGCGAGGAAGTTCTCTTAGGACAGGTGAAGCTCTATTCAGGTTTTGACGCCTGGGCCGGACCCACGGTTGCCTGGAAGATCTTAAACGCCCTGGGGCAGGGGCGGCAGATCTTTATGCCGTACACGAACGCGACGATCGCCTCCGGGCAGAACATCATCCCTAGCATCAGCCCGCTCGGGTTTAAAAAACCGTTTTCAAACTATGTCAGCTGCCAGCAGCGGCTGCTCAAGGTCAGCTGGAACGACGTCGCCATGCTGCCGGTCGTCTTTAAGTTCCAGTCAGCAGAACTCACCGGCCGCTCCAAAGAACGCCTGGACTCCCAGCTTGAATATTTAAAAGAGGATAAGGCGGTAAGCAAGATCACGATCCGCGCCTTTGCCTACGACATGACGTCAAAGGATGACAATATCACGCTGGCCGCAAAACGCGCCGACACGCTCAAACAGGCGTATCAGAAGGCGGGCTTTAAGGATGACATGATCGAAGTCGTGCAGTTTAATTCGCTGTCGCTGCCGGTGTACGCCGAGGGCGAGCCTGCCGATGAGTCGCCGCAGGCGCGCAACGGCCTGGTGACGCTCGATCGCGAGAGCGCGAAGGTCAACCGCGATCTCGAAGTGGCCGTGCCTGACGTCGGCGCCGACAGCGGCGAGAAGCCTTAGGAGAGCGCGATGTTCGGGAACGTGGTCAGGCTGGTAAAAGCGCACCGCACCGCGGCCCTTGTAGGAGGGGCGTGCCTGGTGTTCTTCTGCTCGGGTACGGTGTTCCTTGCCAGCGGCGTTTCCGAATATGTGCAATCCGATCATCAGTCGCAGGTGGTCGCCGGCGTTAACGCCATCTCGCGGCACGATCTGCCTGCAGCCTACAGCTTCTTCACGCGCGCAGCCGAGGACAAAGATCCGCTTGCCTACTCATATCTTGCCTGGATCGAGGCCTCGCGCGGCAATTTTGAAAAGGCGGCCGAATACGGGCGCCAGGCCATGCAGTTTGAAGGCGGCTCCGGTGTCTACGAGATCATGGGCGATCTGGCGCTTTTAGGCTACGGCGGCACCTCCGGCGCCCCGGCTGCCGTCTATTATTTTAAAAAAGCCGCCGAGGCCTTCCCCCAAAAAGAGCGCGGCAGGCGCCTCGTGAAAATCCTCGAGCGCGCGCTCGATCTCTGCCAGAACCTGTTTGATTATGAAAAGATCGTCAACGAGGCCGCCAAAGTCTCCTCCCCCAAGGGCATGCTCGCCCGCGGCGATCTCGAGTTTTTAGGGCAGAACCAGCCATTGAGCCCCAAGAGCGCGCTTAACAGCTGGAGCATCGCGGCGGCTAACGGCATCCCCGCCGGGACGACGCGCACGGCTGCGCTGCGCTGGTACGGCTACGGCGCCAAGCGCGCCATGCCGGGGGCCGCGCAGCTGTTCCGCGCCGCCTCCCGCGCCGGCGATCCGGTGGCCATGTACGACATGGGGCTGATCACGCTGCGCGGCAACAACCCTAATTTTATAGAGTCGGGATTCTCCTACATGCGCTCGGCTGCCGATCACGGCTACGGCCCGGCCATCAGCGCCGTGGCCATACTTTCGCTGGACGCGGGCACCGATGAGACCGGGATCAGCAACGCCTACGGGCTGTTTCACAAAGCCTGGCAGATAGGTGATCCCACAGGCGCCATCTTCTACGCGCTTATGACTTACACCGGCAGCGGTCTCTCAGAGCCTGATCACGAGACGGCCTACGCCATCATCTATGACATGAAACAGCGCAAGATCCCCGAGGTCTCAGGGATCCTCGATTTCGTCTCCGGCGCCCCCGATGAGAAAGTGGAAGATGCTTTTAGGCAGCTGGTGACGCTGTGCGCCTCGCAGCTTTACGGCGAGATCTGCTTTGACGACGGCGATCCGGCCGCCGCCGTGTACCGCGAGGCCGAGAAAAAATCCGGCGAAAGGTTTGTGTATTACACGCCGCAGCGCATGGACGGCTCCATCAGCCCGGGCTACCGGCTGACGCTGGGCAACAACTTTATCCGCACGATCTCAGATCCTGAAACTGTGACCGTCAACGGCAAAAAGCTGCTCTCGCCTGACTTTGCCAAAGTGCTGTCCGTCTACAACCCCACCTCGGGCGTCGCGCCGTTCACGCCAAAAGCCGTGCCGAATTTCTGCGCTTTCCTGCCAAGGCTGCCTGAGGATTACGCCAAATACGAGCTCGATCTGACGCACATCGAGTCAACCTACGGCCTGGATGTGCTGCTCTCAGCGCCGGCGGTCAAACAAGACAGCGGCGCCAAAAACACTCAGACGAAATTCCCCATCGTCAAGTAAGGCATTGGGGATCAAAGGCGTAGGCGCCCTCCAAAAAGCCCCGCAGCTCGGCGTATGCGCCTGCATCGTTTTTCAGCTCGCACAAGGCGAGGATTTCCCGCCGCTTCGCATCAGAAAGGGTCTCCTGGCCTTGTTCTGATAAAACCTGCATCAAAGGGCGCAGGATCTCCCAGCCGTCGCCAAAAAGCTCTGCCGCCGCCTCATCGCGCGCCTTCAAGCGTGCTTCATCGCTTAGATTTTCATAACACAGGGGCAGCGTCGCCAGCGCCGGCTCTGAGAGCAAAGCCTCGGTCATGGGATTGGCCGCGTGCGCCCGGCACAGCCCCTCAAGGCCGCGGCGGCCTTTGAAAGGTCCCAAATGCAAACGCGGGCACAGGCGTTTGCTGTCGTTTACCGGGTAGTTGTCCCAGAGCACGAGGCGATCGCCCAGAAGAGAGCGGGCCTTCAGGAGATCATCTTTTGTGATGTCCTCTGAGATGACTTTGGGACCCGTCCAGAAAATCCTGACCTCATCGGGAAGATCGGCTGTGAGCTCCGCAAAATAACGCTCAGGGCGTCTGCCAAAGAAAGCATCGAGCACGGGATCAAAGCTGTAGTAGGCAGGGCAGGCCCACAGCTCCAGGCCCTCGAGCGCTTTTGCGGCCGCTTTGATGATCGCGTTCTGCCTTGTTCCTATGTCCTCTGACTCTTTTTTGACATCGTCAAAGAGCAGGCAGACAAAGTCGGCCTTTAGATCCCGCGTGAGCTGTCTGAGCCTTGCCAAAAAACGCTCCCCGTCGCGCTCCCAGCCTGCCGTAAGCCCCAGAGGCGAGATCCCGAAGGCAAAGCGCAGCCCCAGCTCATGCAGCCTTGATGAAAAGCGCTGCAGTTCCAAAAGCCGTTCCCCGGGCATTTCCTCTTTCCACAGCTTTCTTAAAAACAGCTCGTTTTTGGGGGCGCAGATATAAAACTTAAGGCCGTGCGCGGCGGCAAAGGAGGCGAGCTTCAGGCGTTTTTCCAAAGGATAGGGGGCGCCGTAAAAACCTTCGATGACGCCGCAGGGCACGCTCATGTTTTTCTCCTCGGAAACCGGCGGCGCCACAGGCCGCAATTGCTTGAAATATTAAGTCTGCGCTGAGTATAATAGTCAAGTTTTTTCGTATGCTCCGCAGGCTTTGCGCCCGCGGGCGCAAAGGTTTTAAAACATTTGCGCAAATTATGCGATGAGCCCGGATTTGCCGGGAAATGAATTTAAACTTCTGCAACCTAACTTTCAAACCGAGGATAAAATGCAGGTTTCAACCGAAACTAAAGAAGGCCTTAAGCGCCGCATCACCGTTACCGTCCCTGCCGCTGAAGCCCAGAAGGCCTATGCCCAGAGCTTTAAGAAATACACGTCCAAGGCCAGGATCGACGGCTTCCGCAAGGGCCATGTCCCCGCAAACATCGTTGAAATGCACTTTGGCATGGATATCCTCACCGACTCCTACGACAGCCTGATCCGCTCGACCATCGACGAGGCCATCAAGCAGTCAGGGCTCGACGTTGCCGGCACTCCCACTGTCGATCTCGACAAGAACGACGGCAAAGACAAGGATTTCACTTATTTCCTCGACGTTGAGGCCCAGCCTGCAATCGAGGTCAAGCCCCTTGAGGAGCTTAAGATCAAGCGCATCAAATCCGATCTCACCGACGCTGACGTCGACAAGATGATTGAGACGCTGCGCAAACAGCAGCGCAAGTGGAAGAATGTCGACGGCCTCGAGTTTGGCGCCGGCACCATGGCCAAGATCGATTTCACCGGCCGCGCCGACGGCAAAGAGTTCGAAGGCGGCAAAGCCTCCGATTTCGCCATCGAAGCTGACAACGACCGCATGATCCCGGGCTTTACCGATCAGATCAAAGGCCACAAGGCCGGCGACAAGTTCACCATCAAGGTAACGTTCCCTGCCGAGTATCAGGCCAAGGAGCTGGCCGGCAAAGAGGCTGAGTTTGACATCACCGTCAATTCAGTGGCACAGGAGGAACTGCCTGAGGTCAACGCCGATTTTGCCAAGCTTTACGGCGTCAAGAGCGGCGATCTCGAGGAGCTTAAGAAAGAGCTGCGCAACAACATGCAGCGCGAGCTCGACCGCGCCCTGGAGAACCGCAATACCGACAACGTCATCGACGCGCTGCTCAAGCAGTACGGCGACTTCCAGGTCACTGAGGCCGGCGTGAAGGCTCAGATCCAGTACCTCAAGAATGTGCAGGCTGAGAACCTTCGCCGCTACGGCATGAAGGAGCTCCCTGAGCGCCTGCAGAAAGACGAGCTTTACCGCGACGACGCCGTAAAGCATGAGCGGGCCTCGCTGCTCTTCCGCGCCATCGCCAAAGACGCGAAACTTGAGAAAGCCTCTGACGAGTACATCACCAGGATCATCGACGCCGCCGCCAGCGCCTACGATGAGCCTGAGGAGTTCAAGAAAGAGATCCGCAAGGATAAGAGATCCATGGAGAATGTGGCCGCCAGCGCCTGGCAGAACCAGCTTGTCGATTACATTTTAAGCAAGGGCTCTGACGGCGAGACCAGCATGACCTTTGACGAGCTCGTCGGCACCCGCTGATTTGGGCTTTTGGGTTCTCATTTGAGGAGACAGCATGAACGGCAGCATTAAAATGTCGGCTTTGGTGCCTTATGTCATCGAGCAGACGGCGCACGGCGAGAGGTCTTATGACATCTATTCGAGGATGCTCAAAGACCGGGTGATCTTCCTGACCGGCGAGGTTGAGGATCAGATGGCCGATGTGATTGTTGCGCAGCTGCTGTTCCTCGAATCCGAGGATCCCGACAAGGACATCTATCTCTACATCAACTCCCCGGGCGGAGCAGTGACCGCAGGCCTGGCCATTTACGACACCATGCAGTACATTAAACCTGATGTCTGCACGCTGTGCTTAGGGCAGGCCTGCTCCATGGGCTCGTTCCTCCTGACAGGCGGGGCCAAGGGCAAGCGCTTCGCGCTCCCTAACTCGACGATCATGATCCACCAGCCTTTGGGCGGCTTTAAGGGCCAGGCCACTGACATCATGATCCACGCCAACGAGATCCAGAGGGTCAAGCAGACCTTAAACGGCATCCTGGCCAAACACACCGGCAAGCCGCTTGAGGAGATCGCCCGCGACACCGAGCGTGACAACTTTATGACCGCCGCCGAGGCCCAGGCCTACGGCATTGTCGACAAAGTGATCGCTTCGCGCGCCGAAATCAGCGCGGAGAGTGCTAAGGAGGAGTGACATGTCATCTGACATACACTCAGCAAAATCCAAGTGCCTGTTCTGCGGGCGCCCCAGCTCGCCGACGCGCAAGCTGCTGCGTTCGCGCGACGGCTACGCGATCTGCTCTGACTGCATTGAAAAATGCCATCAGATGCTGCTGGGCAAGGGGCTGGCCTCCGAGTCGGCGCCTTCAGGCGGCATAGATCTCGAACACATCCCGACCCCGCACGAGATCGCCAAGCACCTTGACGAATACGTGATCGGCCAGGAAGCGGCCAAGCGCGTGCTCTCGGTTGCAGTGTACAACCACTACATGCGCTTAAAGCACTCCGGTGTGGATACCGATGTGGAGCTGGGCAAGTCGAACATCCTGATGATCGGCCCCACGGGCTCAGGCAAAACGCTGCTGGTGCAGACGCTGGCGCGCTTTTTAAACGTGCCTTTTGCCATGTCCGACGCCACGACGCTTACCGAGGCCGGCTATGTCGGCGAGGACGTCGAGAATGTGATCGTCAGGCTCTTGCAGAACTGCGATTTTGATGTGAAGAAAGCGCAGAAAGGCATCATCTACATCGACGAGATCGACAAGATCGCCCGCAAGAGCGAGAACCCGTCGATCACCCGCGATGTCTCAGGCGAGGGCGTGCAGCAGGCGCTGCTCAAGCTCGTCGAGGGCACCGTGGCCTCCGTGCCGCCCAACGGCGGGCGCAAGCACCCCCAGGAGAAGATGATCGAGGTCGACACCTCGCAGATCCTCTTCATCTGCGGCGGCGCGTTCGACGGTCTGGACAAGATCGTGGAGAAGCGTGTCTCCAAACGCGCCGGGATCGGCTTTGGCGCCGAGGTGCGCGGCCAAAAGGAGCAGCTGAGCCTTTCTGAGAAATACTCAAAAGTCGAGCCTGACGATCTGGTCAAATACGGCATCATCCCCGAGTTCGTCGGGCGCATGCCGGTGATCACGGCCCTCTCTGAGCTCTCCCGCGATGATCTCATCCGCGTCCTGCGTGAGCCGAAAAACGCCATTATCAGGCAGTTTGAGGCCATGCTCGGGTTTGAAGGCGTGGAACTGGAGTTCACGAAGGAGGCCCTTGAGGCGATTGCCGACGCGGCCATCAAGCGCCACACCGGCGCCCGCGGCCTGCGCTCCATTGTAGAGGGTCTGCTGCTTAACACCATGTACGACATCCCGTCGGTGAACAACGTTGCCAAGATTGTCGTGGACGCCAGCGTGGTCAAGGAAGGCAAGGAGCCTCTGATCGTCAAAAAAGATCAGCTTTCGGTGTCCTGATCTGCCATAATCAGTTCTGTGGCCCGGAGTTGCGCTCCGGGCTTTTTCGTTTCAGGCCCCGCGCTTGAACTTCCCTGCCTCAGCCCCCATGTGATCGTGCAGTAACACAAGCGAGAACCCAAAGATCATGAGTGACAACAACGAAAAAACCTCAGGCCGCAAAGACACCGTCACCGAGCTGCCCATGGTGGCGCTGCGCGGGCTGACGCTCAGCACCGGATCGCGCATCAAAATGACCGTGGGGCGCCGCAGCACGCTGGCCGCCTTTGAGGCGGTGCACGAGGGCAGTTACCCCGAGCTCGTCGCTTTTTTGCAAAAAGACGATCAGGTGAGCAACCCCGGCCGCGATGACGTGTATCCGACCGGCATTTTATGCAAGCTCACGGAATACGCGCCGCTGCCTGAGGGCGCCCCGCGCCACAGCGCCACGATCATGGGCTACAAGCGCGTGCGCCTCATTTCCTTAAAAGACGCGCCCTCAGGGGAGTACCGCCTGGCGACAGCCGAGATCCTCGAGGAGCCGCAGTGCGACGAGATCCAGCTCAAAAAGACCCGCGACGTGCTGCGCTCCAGCCTCGATTACGCCCGCAAGAACGGCACGGAAGGCAATCGCAATGTGCTTAGCAGCCTGCTGCCTGAGAAGACTTTAAACGAGCTCTTTGAAAACGAGAGCCTCTCGCGCATCACCGACATGCTCGCGCAGATCATCGAGCTCGATCAGAGCACGAAGCTCATGCTGCTGCAAAACCTCAATCCGCTCGAGCGCGCGCAGATCCTGATCTCGGCCTTAAACGGCTTCTCCTACCGCCAGGAGCTGGAGCGCCACGTGCTCGATGAGGCCAAGAAGGCCATGGAGCAGAACCAGCGCGAGTATTTCTTAAACGAGCAGATCAAAGCGATCCGCCGCGAACTCGGCATGGACGAGAACACGGACAGCGAGATCCAGGAATACCGCCAGAAAAACCGCGCGCTCAAGGCGCCCGAGTACGTGCACGAGCGCATCGAGCGCGAGATCCGCAAGCTCTCAGGCTCAGGCAGCGGCAATTCCGAGAACACCGTTGTGCGCAACTACCTCGACACGCTGCTCACGATCCCCTGGGAAGCGGGATCTGAGATCTCAACAGATCTCAAACACGCCCAGGAGGTGTTGAACAAGGATCACTATGGCCTTGACAAGGTCAAAGACCGCATTCTCGAATATCTGGCCGTCCAGCAAAAATCCGGCGGCCTGCACGGCCCGATCATCTGCCTCATGGGCCCTCCGGGCATAGGCAAGACCTCGCTTGGCGAGTCGATCGCCCGGGCCACGGGGCGCAAATTCGTGCGCGTCTCTTTAGGCGGCCTGCACGATGAGGCCGAGATCCGCGGCCATCGCCGCACCTATATCGGCGCGCTGCCGGGCCGGATCATCTCCGGGCTCATCAAGTGCGGCGTTAACAACCCGCTGTTCCTGCTCGATGAGATCGACAAGACCTCCGACAGCTACCACGGCGATCCGTCCGCGGCGTTGCTCGAGGTGCTTGATCCCGAGCAGAACAAAACGTTCACGGACAACTACGTTGATCTCGAATACGATCTCTCAAAGGTGATGTTCGTGACGACGGCCAACAGCTACAACATCGCCGAGCCGCTTTTAGACCGCATGGAGGTCATAGATCTCTCCTCGTACACCGAGGATGAAAAGATGCACATCGCCAAAGAGCACCTCGTGCCCAAGCAGCTTCGCCTTGCCAACCTCAAAAAAGACGAGCTCGAGCTGCCCGACGAGACGCTTTTGGAGCTCATCCGCTACTACACCCATGAGGCGGGCGTGCGCGGGCTTGAGCGCCTCATAAACGAGATCTGCCGCAAGTGCATCAAGGAATCGCTGCTCTCAGAGAAGGGCAGGCGCCGCCGTCGCATGGAAAAACGCATCGTCACTCCCGCGGATCTGGGCAGGATGCTCGGCCCGCGCCGCTATGATTTCACCTCCAAGCTGCGCGAGAACAAGGTAGGTCTCGTCAACGGCCTGGCCTGGACGTCGCTGGGCGGCGACATTCTCCAGCTCGAGGTGGCCGCGAACGAGGGCAAAGGCAAACACATCCTCACCGGCAAATTAGGCGAGGTCATGAAGGAGTCGATTACAGCGGCCATCACGCTGGTGCGCTCCTTGGGCGGCAGGCTGCATCTTGATCCGGCGTTCTACGAGAAATGCGATCTGCACGTGCACGTGCCGGAAGGCGCAACCCCCAAAGAAGGGCCTTCGGCCGGCGTGGGCATGGTCACGGGCATAGTGTCGGCGCTGACGGGCAACCCGGTGCGCGCCTATGTGGCCATGACCGGCGAGATCACGCTGCGCGGCGACGTGCTGCCCATAGGCGGGCTTAAAGAAAAGCTTCTGGCGGCGCTGCGCGGCGGCATCAAGCTGGCGCTTATCCCCAAAGAGAACGAGAAAGATCTCTGGGATGTGCCTGAGAAGGTCAAGACCGGCATGAAGATCGTGCCGGCGGGGCGCATCGAGGATGTGTTAAAGAACGCCCTGGAAAACGATCCTTTCAGCTTTGCCCCGATCACGCCGTGGAAGGCCAAAGCCAAAAAGAAAACCGCCGCGCACGAAGCCAAAAAGCATGAGAGCGCGGCCGATCAGCCCCAGTGACAGGAGGGAGCATGAGCGCTGATGAAGATCGCATCGACACGGTCGATCTCGGGTTTGGCCAGGCCAGACCTGAAGAGCCCAGGCAGAGTGAGGACGATGCCTCAGAAAATCCCGGTGAAACCGGGCAGGCTCCCATAGAGGGAGAGATCGCCCAGACGTTCAAGGCGCTAGGGGCCGTCAAGATCTGCCTTGAGCACGTCGTAAAGCTCATTAAGAACGCGCCTGCCGATCAGACGGCCAAACTGCTTAAGATCATCAGGCCTGCGTGCATCAATGTGGAGAACTCGCTGCCGATGCTCCATGACTTTGAGGACAACCTCCTCTCCCTGGGCGATGAGGACACGGCCCTCAGAGTACGGCGGGATCTGGCGGTCATCGAGGACGAGCTGCTGCCGCAGGTGTTAAATTTCCTCGATCAGCATCCGCTAAAACAGGAGCAGTGAGCTTTTAAAACGCCGAGGCCGCTCCGGCGTTTTTGTGAGCGCAAAACGGCATGAGCGCAAGCATCAGCGCCTTTAGCGCCCCAAAAAGATCGAGTTGATCATATTTTTGGCATCGCTTGAATGCAAAGGAGCGGCCGCTGTGCATAATGAGGTCATGCTCTTGTTAAGGGTGCGGCAGGCCGGGCGCCTCGGCACGGCTTACAGGGGTGTTTAATAAAAACTTAGGAGTTAAACCGTGAATAAAGGACAGTTAGTTGAGAGCGTCGCCAAAAAGGCCGGCCTCACCGCTAAACAGTCACAGCTTGCCGTGACCGCATTTATCGATACCGTCAAAGAGGCGCTTGCCGCCGGTGATCCTGTCACCCTGATTGGTTTTGGCACTTTCCTGGTCCGTGACCGCGCCGCCCGTACCGGCCGCAACCCGCGCACCAAAGAAACCGTTCAGATCCCTGCAGTCAAGGTTCCTGCTTTCAAAGCCGGCGCCCCGCTCAAGGCTGCGGTCAACCACAAATAATTCTTTTCAGGATTAAATCGATCCCTCCCTGGCGGAGGGATTTTTTGTGCCGCTCCAAAATGGCCGCAGCGCAATACGCGGCCGGCATTTAAGCTAAAATCTCAGATAACGCCACAGCCTGCAGGGCCTTTTAACATGCCAAAACCCAGATCTGATAAAAACGCCGCCGCGCGCCCGGGGTGGGGGCTGATCTTCAACTGGCTGTGCCTGGGTGTCATGACCGCTGGCATAATGCTGGCCCTGGCGCTCTCCCTTGTCGCCTCGCATGTGCGCGGCAGCCTGGCCCGCGAGGCGGCCGACTACGCCGCAGAACACGCCTGAGTTTAGACCGAAACCCTT
>DKSD01000099.1 GCA_002473165.1 Succinatimonas sp. UBA7265 | reverse complement strand
CCTAAAATTGGCGTCAATTAAGGTTTATAACCAAGGCGTTGCTGACGGCGAAAAACGCGGTGAGGAGAAGACCATTAAGTCTTGCGTCCTCCGCATGCTCAAAAAGAAGAGACCTTTGGATTCCATAGCCGACGACACATCTGCTCCATTAGCGCTAATCAAAAAGATCGCACAGGAAAACGGTCTCCGCTGGGATTACTAAACGCGGGCTGAAAGAAACCGCCCTGCGCCAAAACAAGGCGGTCTTATGCGTTCCCGGGAAACTCAGGCTGAGTACGCATTGAAGATCTCATAACGGCGCAACGCCGCCTTGAAGTTAGACCGTCTGACACTCATTACGCACGAGGCTCTCATAACGGCGCAACGCCGCCTTGAAGTTCAGCACAGCGCGGTTTTGAGCCCGTCCAAGTCACATTTTGTACTTGCAGTTCTTCACCCGTTTCTCCCGCCACCGCCTGAGTTCCGCGGTCTGCAAACTGGCAGGAAGCGGATAAGAGCCGTCCTCGATCGAGAGCGCGGCTTTCATCTTTTGAACGTGCACTTCCTCAAGATGATAGCTGCGTGAGTCAGAGTAAACAAAATGCTCCCCGAGCCCCACACTCAGATCGATGTCATCCACGGCGACAAAAGCCGTGATCTCGCGGGGGCGGTCAAGGTACTCTAAGATCTCGGCGGTGCGCTGCTCAAACCATCTCGAATCGCCGTCAGACTCAGAGCTCGAATAAAGCTGTCTGAAACCTTCGCAAAGCGAGTACTGCGCATCAAACCAGTCGTCTTCGATATCCGATCTTTCTTCGTCGGAAAAAAGCTCGCGCTGATAATAGGATCCGGTGAACCAGGTCGTGCCGTAAAGATATTGGCCCAGGCCGTGGATGTCAAAAAGCGCCTGGCAGAACTCAAAGCCTTTCTCGCGCCAGTCGGTGGAGAGCACAATTTTCGCGCCCGTCTCACCGAGCACCTGATGCAGCAGGCGCACTGCCTCCGGATCCCTGTCCCGCAGCACCGCCGCGACATCACAGTTCTGCGCGCTCAGGCCATGGTGCTCGGCCTTAAATCTCCTGTCTTCCTCGTTTCCGCCGCAGAATTCACAGAGATCCAAGCCGTTGGTGACGCGTTGGTTAAGTTCCAGGCATACGCCGGGCAGTTCGCCGTTTTTGATATGTTTGAAGCAGTTCTCGCGGCCGCAAGGCTGCAGCACGCCGTCTATGTCGAGAAAAATGGCTTTCATCGTTTGCTCTGTAAGGTTACTGGCAGGCGGTTGCGAAATTTTGCCTGGTAACCAAGAGCCTTTAGCATCCGGGATCTCTAAGTGTGACAGGCAAAAATTCCCCTTTGCGTTAAATATACCAACCCTGCTTTCCATCCGGCTGCAGGAGCGCCGCAGTTTGCCTGTAAGCTGAATTTTCAGACAAAAAAACACACCCCGGTGAGAAGTGCGTTTTTATAGATCACACTAAAAGAGCGGTTAAGTGACCGCGGTCTTCAGACACCGCTCCAGCCAAATTCAGCTCTCAGTTCTTTGGTCTTGGGATCGTAAATAATTGTCCCTTTGCGATCTTCCTGATCCGGGAACCTGCCGGTTTTGACTTTGCCGCTCCAGTCATTTTTATACTTTTCGACGATTTCGTTGATAAGTGTTTCTGGAACGGTTTTCTTTTCATCCCAGACAGCCCGATACCTGACTTCGTGGACTTCGAGATCCTTGCGGTATCTCTCTCTTTGCATCCCCTCAGTGAGTTCTTCCTCGCTCATGGGGCCGAGCTTCACCCTGGCAAGGCACAATCCGGCCTCAGCATCCTCACCCTTAATTACGTAAGGCTCCGCTTTCTTGGTGGGGGTGATCCTCAGCGCCCAGAGTTCTTTTTTACGGCCTTTGTCAAACATGTCTTGAGGTTCATACCCTATCATCACCTTTTCCGTGGTGATGTACCCTTCGCGCTCAAGAATTTTTGCCAGCGGAAACGCTGTGCCTTTCTTGTTTTCATAGCGCAGATCGAGTTCCGAAGGAAATTTTCTTGAGAATTTAGGCCCTTCATTGCCCAGTGAAAAGAAATCGCTGGGAGGAGTAAGCCAAACGGCCAGTGAACAGCGTTTGGAGTTGAACTGATCTGTAAGATACTTGGTGAATTCCTCAGTGCGATCGTGTTTGCAGCCGGTTACGGCGGCGCAGGCGGCCAGGATCAGTATTGCTGGAATAATGGTTTTAAATTTCATAGTGATACCTGATTTTTGCTGTTAGAAAGCATGCAACATAAACAAGACGCGTTGCACCGCCTTTAAGATACCACTTCCATGCTAAAGAACAATGTTAGTACTGCATAAAAGCCTAGTTTTATAAAAAATCTTAGGATTCAAAACATAATTTTTAAAGATTTCCAGAACAATTCCAATACAAAATTTTCTTAAATCCAAGACACTTTGAACACAATCCAAGATCTGATGCGCATTGCAATGCCACAACTGCTTTTCCCTCCCTTTGCGACTGCAGGAATGCAAAGCCTCACTGCTTTGCCGCGACGAACTTCTGCTTGCGGCTTGCAGGCTTATCGGGGATGGTCATTTTAAGCGCGCCGCTTTGCAGCAGCGGGCGCACAAAAGCCTTCATGACATAAAACACCGTGCTTATGCCCAGATGATCCGCGATCTCCTGGCGTGACCGCGGAACTTTGCAATACGCAAGCAGATCTTCGCGCGAGCGCTCAGGCGCGTGCTGCTCTGCCGCCGCTGTCTGAGGCGTGTTGTACAGCGTCACTACGAATTCATTGCGGCGATCCTCAAATACCGGTTCAGGGAGCCCTGCCTCTTTCATCTCCCGCCTGATGGTCGGAATGCCGGAATAACGGTTCTCGGTATTCAACAGAAATTCCGACATGGCCGCCAAAGCCGGGTTTCTGAGATCAGGGCGGACTTTGCCCAGTTCCTTAACCGTAAGACGGCCGTAAAGGCCGCCCGGGCTGTGAATTTCCAGGCGGTTTGCAAAAAAATCTAATTGCACCGGAGTACCTTCCGTAAAACGGCTGTAATCACGATGAATCAAAGCATTGAGCACCGCTTCACGTATGGCTTCCATGGGATATTCAGTTTTATCAGAGCGCGCCCCGGTTTCAGGATCGATCCTCGTTTGCACTTTCATGTTTCGTTTGCAAAATGACAAGGCTGCGGCCAGCATATCCTGCAAAGTGCCTTCAATGCGTCGATTGTCCTGAAAGCGCGTCCCGTCTTCAGAAATATCCCCGATCTCAGTTCCAGGAACCACAATGGCCGTAACCGCCAGCTGCGGAAAACAGCCTTGCGGGTAGATGCCAAAATTCAATACAGCTGCCAGCGTCGGAATTCCGCCTCGAGTAATTGCAAGCATCTCACAGATCTGTTGACGATCCAGTTTCGAAAATCCCGGCCGTTCCGCTTTCATGCGCTCTATATAGCTTTGCACTTTGTCCTGATCGAGCAGCGCCAGCGTCACCTGCACATCGGTCCGTTCGTCATCACGAACTCTTTTTCTGTAAGCTTCATAGCTGTAAATTTCATATTCGGTCATTGGGAGATCTGCATCACCGACACGCACATATGAACCCTTAAGGCGGCCGGCGCCTGAATAAAAACACGGGCGATCCGCTGGATCCGCCGCGGGGATTTCCGCTGAACACACGGATTTGCCGTCAATTTCCGCTACCGTAAACAGCGCGCGGATCGGCGGCATCATTTGTTTGCATTGCTCCGTAACTTTCTTTTGCAGATCCTGCAGATCGTAAACGCCGGTGACGGAAAAACCGTCATCCTCACTGATCCCGAAGATCAGGATGCCGCCTGCATCCTGGTTGGCAAAAGCCGAGAGCGTGCCATATAGATGCAGAGGGCATCCGACAGCGGCATCTTTGAGCGCGAAGTTTTGCGGTTTTGCTTTCAAAGAGCGGATTTGATTTACCAAATCCGTCAGTTCTTCGCTCAGCATTTTGCAGATCTCCCTTCTTTGAGCCAAATTTTCGCTAATTCTGCAAACAAAACCAAGTTGATTTTACTGATCTGTAAGCTGAATTACGAAATCAAGTTTGTTCATTGAGACGTTCAGTCAGGAGACATTCCACCGGCTTTAAGCCGCTGAAAAAACCGGATCCGCCCTTTCGTTTTTTCCGCAAGTTATATATATTACGCGAGCCGCCCATGGGGCTGGCAGAAGCACTGCTCTGTTTTTTCAGGATTTCAGGAGTAATCATGTGTGATCCTCAGACACCGGATTTCATAAGCGTACACAGAAAAGAGATCGATGAAGCGATCAAGATCTACAAAGCTGGCATACAGCTCAGCGATGACCAGGTAGAACTGCTCTCCAATGCTTTCCCTGATTACGTGATGCCGTGGGAGCAGGCCCGGCTCTGCAACGACAAGGTGTTTCGCTGGTTCATGCGCAGCCATCCTGATCTTTGCGATGCAACGGTCAACCGCATTTGCTCCCGACTCCCATTTAAATACCGCGAACTGCGCTCCGCTTTCTCTCATCAGGAAGACAAAACCCTGACATTGGGAGCCGGACATCGTTCGGTAAGGTGCGACATCTTCATCGCGGCACACCAGGACGACAAACCTGACGGTTCAGCCGGGCGTTATATCGATCTCGAGCACCAGAACCGTGACGAGCACGACGTCATGCAGCGGGCGCTGACCATAAACTGCCTGATGTTCGGGAGCAGTCTGCCGGAAAACAGCAATCGCACCGACATCCCAGGGATCATGACGCTCTTTATTTGCAATTTCAAACCGCCAAAAGAGGTTAACAGCTGGCACCGGGTGGCAACCATGAATTCCGATCTTGCCGGGCGTGAAACCGGTCTGGACTTTACCACGGCAATCATTTACACGAAGGGTCAGGGCATCCCGGAGGAGCTTTCAGAACTGCTGGATCTTTTGAGAACCGGCAATGAAAAATCAGGTGAAGATCAATTTGTAAACGGAATTAAAAACGCTATGATTGAAGAGAGAATGGTTCGTTCCCAGTCGTCAACGCTGGAAGGAAGGTATTTTATGAGCGACGTGCTTACCCCTTATGAAAGATATCTTGCTACAGCTGAAGGCCGGGCTGAAGGCAGAGCTGAAGGCCGGGCTGAAGGCAGAGCTGAAGGCCGGGCTGAAGGCAAACATGAAAGCAGGCTGGCTGACATTAAGGCCATGTGGAAAAACGGTAATTTTAATAACTTCAAAGAAATTTTTGACATGCTTGACGTTCCTGAAGCGGAACGGCCGACCTATTCGGCGCAGCTGAATGCTGAACAGACCGTTAAACCAAACTGATCGCCAGGCTCGCTGCTGGCAGCGGCTTCCTTTCAAGCTTCGATAAAACCCGGCGAGGGTGATGAAAACATAAAGCGTTTCTTTAAACTGGCCGGCGCGCTGTTCTCTGTGTATGAGACGAAGATCCTGCCTGAAGATTTTAAGGGGCGGGCGCTTGATGACATCAGAAAAGAGATCCTGGATACAGACAGCCGGCTTTCACTGGTAAAGAGCCTGCAGAGAGCTGCGGCAACTGCCAGCTCTATTGAAGAACAGAGCAACGGGAGGTTTTCCGGATACCACGTGCCGGAACTCGATTCAGCATCCAAAAAAGTAAGACTGATCCCCTTTAAGGCCGATCAGCTCGAACAGGCGGAGTCTTATTACCGCGCCCGTGAAGAAGACACCCGAAACGAGCAGGCCTTTTCGGTCGTGCTGATTTCAGCAGGCAGCATCAAGGCGATCAGGAAAGCCTGCCCTAACCATTCCCTTTACACCAGGACGTTCATCAACAACTGTCGCAAAGTGCTGAACATGTGCAACTCCTGAAATTTGGATTAAGGCGGCACAGCTGACAGGACGGGGAAAACCAGCCGGAAGGAGTCTGGCGCAAACAGAAAAAAAGATGCTGAAAAAACGGCCCTGCAACCGCGCAAAGCGACCTCCAATATAACAAAACTTCTTAATTTTTCTTGATATAATTAAGAAGTTAAAAGAGGTGACCTTTCATGCCGTTTAAAAAGATCAGTACGAAAAACACTTCAATTGCTGCGGTCAATGCTGAAAATCTGGCTTACGCCGATAAAACGCAATACATCGAAGATCTTGAGGCGGATCCTGACTTAAAAGTATCGGTTTTTTTTGAGGCCTAGGCGTTTTGGCAAGACGCTCTTTACCAACATCCTCTTTAACTACTATGACAAAAGCCTGGCGGCAAAATTCGAGCAAAATTTCAAAGGGACATGGATTTACGATCACCGCACCAAACTGGCCAATTCCTACTATTGCCTGAAGTTCGACTTCTCCAAAGTCGATTCATTCAGTGACGGGCTTACCAGCAGCTTCATCCAGGCCGTGGCCTCAGGGATCTCCAATTTCTCCAAGCGCTACCCGGAAAAAGGCTTCTCCGCTGAGGAACTGGATCCCAGGCTTTACGCCACTCCCTCTGAGCTCATGGACAAATTTCTCTCCGCCTTTGACCATGACGCCGCTGACGGTGAGCTCCTGTACATCATCATCGACGAGTATGACCACTTCGCCAACGACGTGCTCTCCAAGGACCGCAAGTCTTTCCGCGATCTGACTTCGACAGCGGAAGACCACCCAGGCTCCATCAAGATCTTCTACAACTGTCTTAAAAGCTATGCAGGCGGTGATGACAGCTACGGAACCTGTATCGGCAGATTCTTCATAACCGGAGTGTCGGCGATCTCACTGGACTCTGTGACCTCAGGTTTTAACATCTCCACCAACATCAGCGCAGATGCCGAATTCAATGCCATGGCCGGGTTCACGCATGATGAGCTCTCTAAGATTATCGACGAGACCGTGGACTTCAGCCGCTTAGGCGGGATCACCAAAGCTCAGATCATGGACGTCATGGAACAGCGCTACGACGGCTACCTGTTCTCAAAGCAGGCGACGGAGAAGATCTTTTGCCCGAATATGTGCCTGACGTTCCTGCACAGCCTCATCAAAGAGCGTGAAATCCCCAAGGCATTGACGGACAACAGTTCCGGCATGGACGCCGGCAAACTCGGCGGCATGCTTGACCTTGCCGAGCCCGGTATCGCCGATGAACTCACCGGCGCCATCTTCAGGCGCGAAAGCATCGCTTCCGGAGAGCTCAAAGATCTGAACCTGAACAAAGCAAAGAACTTCAGCCGGGAGCAGACGGTCTCGATGCTCACGTACCTGGGCTTTCTGACCCGTGATCCAAAGAAGACCGGCGACGCAAGCCTGGATGTCTGGTACCGCTGCCCCAACGAAGCCTGCTATCAGACCTTCCTCGACTGTGTGGCCGAGCGCAGCGGCTTAGAGAGGCCGTACAACGTCGATCTCGGGGGGCTTGCGGAGAACGGCGACATCACGCCGCTTTTAAACGAAGTCAGCCGCCAGATTAAAAGCATACCTTCAAGGGGAGGTTTTTCAGGCTTTAACGAGCGTGCGCTGCAACTCATCTTTTATTTCACCTTGAATAACGGCGGCAAAGGAGCGCTGGATACCAGGCTTGAGTGCGATGACGGAGAACACGGCGCAGCCGATATCTTCGCGCGCAGCCTGAAAAACGGCGGGCGCAGCCTGCTTTTGGAGCTCAAATACCTGCCCAAAACCAAAGGCAATGACGCTACGGTCGCCTCCAAGCTTGATGAGGCCAAAGCGCAGCTTGAGCGCTGCCGCAAAGCGCCTAACTTCAAAGACGTGCACAACCTCGACTGCTGGGCCATAGTCTTTGTAAACGCCGAGCCCAAGGCCGTTGAGAAACTGCCTTAAAGCTCCTGAAACCCGGAGCGCCCTGCCCCGCGCCCGCCCTGGCTTACGGTGAACCCGGGCCGGTGCTTTCCCCTAAAAACTCAAAGCTTTGCCCGGGATTTTCGTTAAACTTGCCGCCAAATTTGCGCCCACTTGTTTGTTTTTTAATCAAAATTAAAAAATTTCTTAAAATTTTCTTGACACAAGAAAGCCTTTCTTTATAATGGCATTCGCTTAGTCGGTGCGGGAATAGCTCAGTTGGTAGAGCATAACCTTGCCATGGTTAGGGTCGCGGATTCGAGTTCCGTTTCCCGCTCCACTAAAAAATCCAATTTGGCGCGTTAGTAAAGCGGTTATACAGCGGATTGCAAATTCGTATAGTCCAGTTCGACTCTGGAACGCGCCTCCACACTGCCCAGGTGGCGAAATTGGTAGACGCAAGGGACTTAAAATCCCTCGGATCCTAACAATCCATGTCGGTTCGACCCCGACCCCGGGCACCACCCCACAGGACGCGCAAGCGTCTTTTTTTGTTTGCGGATTTACCAGAATGTTTGCCGTCATCGTCAACACGCTCGCCATCATCGCCGGAGCCCTGCTCGGGCTGATCGCCCGCCGCTTCATCTCCAAAACCGTGTCCGATGCGGTGATGGCGGCGCTGGGGCTGTGCACCATCGTCATCGGCGTCGACGGCACCATCAAAGGCGGCGACATCCTGCTCGTGATCATCAGCATCTGCCTGGGCACGGCGGCAGGCGAGGCGCTCAGGCTCGAGGATCGCACGAACTCAGGCTGCGAGAGGCTGCTCTCGCGCTTTGCAAAAGGCGAAGGCGCCGGGGCGCGCATCGCCAATGCCTTTGTGACGTCCTGCCTCATCATGAACGTCGGCGCCATGGTGATCGTGGGCTCGCTGCAGGCAGGCCTTGCCGAAGATTACACCATGCTCTACACGAAGTCGCTTTTAGACTTCTGCTCAGGGATCATGCTCGCCGCCGCCATGGGCGCCGGCGTGCTGGGATCGGCGCTGTTTACTTTGGTGTTCCAGGGCTTCATCGTACTCTTCTCAGAGCAGCTGGCGCCATACCTTGACGATCAGGTGATCTCGGCGCTCTCGGCCACGGGCTCGCTCATGATCCTCGCCATCGGCCTGAATATGATCGGCGTGACGAAGCTCAAGGTCATAAACTATCTGCCCTCGCTGATCTTCGCGCCGCTGGTGCTCGCCGCCTCCTCAAAGCTCTCCGGGATGTTTTAATCTGCGCTTAAAGCGCGCTTAACTTAAAGCGCGCATTTTAAGGCAGCTTTATAACCACGGCCTCCTCCGCATTACCCCTGCAAAGGCGGGCTCCCGCCCTTTTTCCCCCGGCGTTTGTATGTTAAGCGCCGCCTTGATTTGCATACCAGGCCTTAACAATCCCCGCCTTCACGCTTAACCCGCTCTCCTCACAATTAACCGTGCATAAAAAAGGAGAAAAACCACATGTCAAACCCTAACTTCTCGCAGTCGCGCCGCAGCTTCTTAAAGTTCACCGGCGCCGCCGCAGCCTCGCTTGCCGTCATGAATTTCGCTGCCCCGGCTTTTGCCGCGAACGCGAAGATTAAGCAGCTCAAGCTCTCTGAGATCCCCCATGACAACATCGCGATCGCCAAAAACTCCGAGCTGGTGCAAAACGCCTACCAGTACCTCTTAAAGCAGATCGATTCTTTAAAGAGCGCCGATCTCAAGGCCAAAGTGAAGAGCTTCTACGACAACACCGTGCCGACTTTCATGGAGAATTTCCAAAGCAAAGCCGCGGTGAGCAAGGTTTACGCCGAGCTTAAGGCAGAGGGCCTCATCGATCCTGCCAAGACCCCTGAGGATCAGCTTTTCCCTAAGCTCTCGTCGCTCACTTCCGGCCCGCAGCCTTTCTTCTCGGCCCCGGGCAGCGGCTACGGCTCGCACCATCCTTACCCGGGCGGGCTGTGCACCCACACCGCCGCCAACATGGAGATCACCCAGGGCATTATCGCGACCTACCGCGACATCATGGGCTATGACGCCGATTACGACGCCGCCATCGCAGGCGAGCTGCTGCACGACCTTGCCAAGCCCTGGGTGTTCCAGTGGAACGCTGACGGCTCTTCGTTTAAGGAGTACACCATCGCCGGCACCGGCGCCCACCACATCTTCTCGGTGGCTGAATCCATATACCGCGGCATGCCGGCCAATGAGATCGTCGCTCAGGCCTGCGCCCACAACCACCCGGGCTCGGATGCCGACGAGGCTCAGGTCGTGGGCTGGATCAAAGCAGCCTCGATCCTCGCAGGCGCCGATCCGGTCGCCCGCGATCTGCTCACCTCAGACAGGAAACACCTGCCGCAGATCTTAGGCCAGGAAGGCTTTATCGTGCACTTAGGCGATCACGACTGGGTGCTCTCCTCGCCTGCCGCGAAGATCTCGGTAAACCTCATAGCCGAGGTCGCCAAAAAGGAGTTCGGCTTCTCCGATGCCGATCTCAAAGGCGCGCGCTTTAACTACCTGCGCAACTACATCGGCGCGCAGTACAGCTACATGCGCTTCCATCACGCTGTGCAGCACGGCTCAGGCGATGCCTATAAGAACGCGCTCTCTGTCGTCCGCGCGGTCATAGCTTAAGTTTTTGGCGGATCCCCTCGAGGGATCCGCATTATTTTAAGGAGATAAATATGGGTTCTTTATCCATGTGGCACTGGCTTGTGGTGCTGCTCGTCGTCGCGATGATCTTTGGCACCTCGAAGCTTAAGAATATCGGCAAAGATCTGGGCGCGGCCGTGCGCGGCTTTAAGGAAGGCTCAGCCGAAACCGATCCCAAGAAACCTGAGGTCACCGAAAAATAAAGCCTATGTTCGGCATCAGTTTTACCGAGTTTGCGGTGATCCTCATCGCCGCGCTGCTGCTTTTAGGCCCGCGCGAACTCGTCAGGACCTCATCTTTTTTGGGCTCGAAGATCCGCGAACTCAAAGCCTTTGCGGGAAATTTAAGTTCCGAGCTCAAACGCTGCGAAGGCGAATTCCGCTCGGCGCAGTCCGAGCTCTTAAACGAGGCCTCCTCTGATCTCAAAACAGGCTTTGCGGGAGTGCCGGGCTTTAAAGACGGCGCGTCCAAAACTCCCGGACCTGAGGGCCGCTCCTGATGGCGCACTCGGCCTTTTATGAAAACCTCAGGGCGCTCAGGCGCTGCCTGCTGCTTTGTCTTTCAGGCCTGGTTTTGACCTGCATTGCCCTCGCCCCCTTCATGCAGGAGCTTTTTAAGGCGGTGTCCGCCCCGCTCATCGACTCCCTGCCAGAGCGCGGGCAGCTTATCGCCGTGGGCGTCATCAGCCCGGTGACGGCGCCTTTGGAGGTGCTCTTTCTCTGCGCCGCGGCGTTAAGCCTGCCCAACACGCTGTATCAGATCTGGCGCTTTATCGCCCCGGGGCTGTATAAAAAAGAGCGCCTTTTGGCGCTGCTCTTTGTGATCTCAGGGCTTTTGATGTTCATCGCGGGAGGCGCGTACTGCTTTTTTGTGGTTCTGCGCCTGGTGCTGGGTTTTGTCGCCCGCACCGCCCCGGATTTTGTAAGCTTCGCCCCGGATATCGCGTCCTACATCAGCTTCTCACTGCACCTTATGCTCGCCTTTGCCCTAAGCTTTGAGACGCCGCTTATCGTCCTGATACTCACGCGTTTTGGCATCGTCTCGCTTTCAAGGCTTAAAAAAGCCCGTCGCTATGTGATTTTGAGCTGCTTTGCGGTCTCGGCCGTCGTCACCCCGCCTGATGTGCTCTCCCAGCTGCTGCTCGCGCTGCCGCTCATCGCGCTCTTTGAGCTGGGCCTTATAGCCAGCGCTCTGGGGCAGCGGCGGCGCAAGACTTTGGCCGAGCCTGCCTGATTTGCGCCATGGCTCCGCCTTTGGCGGCGCCTGATCTGCTAGACTGCTATACAAAGAAAAGATATTGGTCAGCGCACCGCAATTTCCGTGTCCTCAGCGCTTTAAAGCCTTATCCCCAAGGAGCATCCATGCCGCGCACCTTAAGCTTCCTGGCCCTTGCAGCCGCCTTAGCCTCACTCCCCGCCTTTGCCAACGCCGATGATCATTCTCTGCGCCTGCAAAGGCTCCTGCAGCTGCCGGGCAATGCGCTGACCGCCTGCGCCGTGTTCTCAGATGACATGGAAAACACGCCGCAGCTTGACGCTTTGGATGCCTATGTCGAAGCCCGCGGCAAGAGTTCCCAGGATCCCGTGCCGCTGCGCGTCGCCCCTGCGGGCAAGAGCCTGTGCTTTACCGGCTTAAAAGGCGGGCACCGCTATGAGATCACGCTAAAAAAAGGCCTTAAATCCTCCTCGGGGCTGGAGCTTGCAGCGGATGCGCGCGCCGAACTTTTAATGGCAAAGCCCCAGGATTCCCTCATCATGGAGCACGGCACGCTGCTGCCGCGCAGCCTGAGCTCGGGGAAAGTCGTCATGGCAGCGCGCGGCTTTGACACCGTAAAATTGCATCTTTGGAAGATCCCCTCAGAGGCTCTGGTATCCTCAGGGGTGCTTGCCTCGCTCCAGGACGCGCTCTCGCCCTGGGATCTCTCATCTTTGCTCTCAAAGAGCGCCGTAAAGCTCGGACAGGCCGATGTCAGGATCCCGGGAGATGCGGGTGATGACAACGAGTTTGAAGCGGATTTGGCCGCGCTTGCAGGCGGCGTGCTCGAGGACGGGGTCTACATCCTCGCCGCAGGCGATCCCAAACTCGATTTTGACAGTTCAGGCCTCTCCGCGCTCTATGACAGCCCCAGGCCCTGGTTTGCCCGCACCATTGCCGTATCCGATTTAGGCATGAGCCTGTGGCGCGGGCGCGAGAGCCTTAATGTCGCGGTGCGCAGCTTAAAGAGCGCCAACGCTGTGGCAGGCGCCCGTGTAAGCCTCATCTCCGAGGCCGGCACGGTGCTGGCAGAAGCCCTCACCGACTCAAGCGGCTACGCCTCCTTTAAACCCGAGGCCCTGCAAGGCCAAGGCGGCGCCGCCCCGGCGGGCGTGCGCGCCGTCTCGGGATCTGACATGGCCGCCGTATCTTTAAAAACGAGGCTCGATCTGCCCGGGATTTCAGACAGCGCCGAAGCCTCCGCCCCCGAGGACGGGCTGCCCGATGCCTATGCCTTCACGGACAGAGGGATCAGCCGCCTGGGCGAGAGCGTGAAGTTTACGGCGCTGCTGCGCGACACGGAGCTCAATGCCCCCAAGCTTGAGGCGCTCACCTTAAAGCTGCGCCGCCCCGACGGCGCGGCGGTAAGCTCGCGCACGGTAAAAAACGCCGGCGCGGGATTTTTTGAAGCCGAAGTGGCGCTGCCTGAGTCCGGGCCAAGAGGGCTGTGGCATCTGGAGCTTTCGGCAGATGACCAACACGTGCTGGTCTCGGCGCCTTTGACCGTCGCAGATTACGTGCCCCGCAGCATCCGGGCGCAGGCTCTGGACACCCAAAAAGTCCAGGTATCCGGAGCGCAGGCTGTGTTCCCGATTGAGGCCCGCTACGGCTACGGCGCCCCCGGCGCCGGACTCTCGGCCTCAGGCGAGCTGACGGTGGTGCCCGATCCCCATCCCTTTGTGAATTACAAAGACTGGTGGTTTGGCCCCAACGAGGAGATGCTGCCTGAGCTTGAGCGCAGCGTAAGCTTTGAGGAAACGCAGCTTGATTCAGAGGGCAGGACTGCGTTTAAAGCCGCGCTTGATGATTCAGGCTATGCGATGCTCGCAAGGCTCTCAGGCTCTGCCTTCAACGGCTCAGACAGCGCGCCCTTTGCCGGTGCCTATAAGATCCGCCCGCAAAATCCGCTCATCGGCGTAAAACATGGCACGGACAGCCTTGAGGCCGCAGTCGTCAATCCCCAGGGGGATCGGGTGTCCGCCGATCTGCGCTGGACGCTCTTTGAGCGGCATCTTGACTGGCAGTATGTCTATGACAACGGCGCGTGGCGCTATTTAAGAAGCGAGAGCCTCATCCCCCAGGGTTCGGGGCGCGTAAGCTGCAAGGACAATGCCCCCTGCGCTATCCCGGAGCCTGAGGCCGACGGCTTCTACCGCCTCAAGATAAGCGACGGCAAGACCCGGACCGTCTATGACTTCACCCGCGGCTATGACGGCGGCATGCAGGCGCTGCGCCCTGACATGATGGCGCTGTTAACCGACAAAGAGAGCTATGAGAAGGGCGACAAGGCCGCGATCACCTTTACGGCACCCTCTGACGGCACGGCCGATCTGGCCCTGGGCACCACCGACATCATCTCCGTAAAGCGCTTTGAGGTTAAAAAAGGCGAGAACACCTTAAGCGTGCGCGTGCCTGACTCCGGGCGCGGCGTGCACGCCATGGTGACGTTCACCGCCCCGGTAAGCTCCGTGGCCGCCCCCGCAAGGGTCATCGGCGTCACCTTCCTCAAGACGGACGCCCAGGCGCACCGGCTTAAAACCGAGCTTCAAGCGCCTCAAAGCCTCAGGCCCGGGGAGAGGCTTGAGGCTGACATCAGGATAGACTGCGCCGACGGCCCGGCGTTTTACACCGCCTCGCTCACCGACACCGGAATTTTGGATCTCACCAATTACCATGCGCCCGATCCGCAGGCTTTCTTTGAAAAGCCCTGGCGCTTTGCCATCCAGAGCTCCGATCTCTACGGCATGCTGCTGCGCGCCTTCAAAGGCGCGGGCCAGGGCTACGGCGACGGCGATGAGGACATGATGATGAAAGCCGCCGGCGCCGCGCCCGAGGCTTTGGCGGCGCTTCGGGATCAGGGGATCTCAGTGTGGCAGGGAGTCACTGAGATCAAAGACGGCAAGGCGCGCCTGAGCTTTAAGATCCCCGAGCACCAGGGAGCGCTAAGGCTTAGCGTGGTCACGGCCACCGACAAGGCCTGCGGCTCTGCCTCAGTTGAGATCCCGGTCAAAGCCGAAGCCGCGTTAAACGCGGCGCTGCCGGTGATTTTGCATCAAGGCGATGAGGCGCAGATCGCGGTCAGCGCCCAGAATCTTGAGCTTCAAGAAGGCGCGGCGATGAGCCTGAGCTCCAAATGCGAGGGCGCGATCTCCTGCGATGCCGCCGCACAGGATCTCGGTGCCTTCGGCAAGGACGGGGTGCTAAAGAGCACTGTAAAGGTCAAGGCCGAGGCCGCGGGGCCGGGCAGCCTTACGCTCACCCTGGCCTCCAAAGACGGCTTTAAGCTCATCCGCACGCTTAAGACCCAGGTGCCTGAGGGCAGTTCCATGGTCACCGCCGCGGCCACGGCTTTTGTAAAGCACGGACAGAGCCTTACCTTAAAGCCCCCTCTGAGCTTTGCCAAAGGTTCTCATGCGGTTTTGACCTACGGCGCGCTGCCCTTTGCGGACCATGATTTTATCGGGGCGGTCAAGCAAAGCGCGGGCTTTGAGCCTTTGGATCTGCCCCTTGAAGTGCTTGCCTTAACCCGGGCCCCGCGCGAGGACGCGGCGCTCGCGGGTGTGGCGCAGGCGCTTGCAGGCAGGCTTCAGGGATATTCAGATAACGACTTCTACGCCCAGGACAGCCTCGCGCAGGCCCTGATCGCCGCCGCGCTCTGCCAGGCCTCAAGATCCGGCCTTGATGTGAGCCCGGATATCTGTGAGAGGATGCTCCAGGAACTGCGCTCCCGCGCCCGCTACGACGGCCCGCAGGCTGCCGTGGCGCTCTTAGGGCTCACTGCATTGGGGGATAACACCCTGGCATCGCTGCGCTACAAGGCTGACACTTTAAAGAGTCCGACGCCCATTGAAGCCGCGTCCTTAAGCCGCGCCTTCACCATGGCAGGCGACACGGAGCGCGCGCAGGCGATGCTGCAGAGCGCCTTGAACTCCCTTAAGGCTGTGGGCGCCCTGGCGGGCAAAGTGGCCAAAGCCCAGGACACCGCCTCCCGCGCCCAAGGCTTTGCCGAGCTCTTAAATTATGAGAAGACGGAGAACGCGAGCCTGAGCCTCGACACCGCGTTTGTATTAAACGCGGCGGCGGCCGCGCGCGACGCGAAGGCGCTCTCAGCGCTTGATCCTGCTGCTCTCTCAGAACCCGGCGCGCTCTCACTGGGCGCGCAGGCGCTTATCTGGGAGGCCTCGCAGGGGCTGCCGCCTGCCAAATCCGTGGCGGCCGTGCCTGACGCGCAGGGCGCGCTTAAGGTAAAGAACGACGGCGATGACGCTTTCTACACCTTGGAGGTCACAGGCTATCCTGCGAAGATCTCCCAGCTCTCTGACGGCATTGACTTGCGCCTGAGCCTTGTCTCCGAAGACGGCGTGCCTTTAAACCCTAAGGCCGCGCTGACGCGCCACCAGGAGTGCGTCATGCTGCTTGATCTAAAGCGCCGGGTGCCCGGAAATTCCGCGGTGCGCCTGCGTACCGCCCTGCCCTCAGGCTTTGCACTCTTGCAGGTATTGTCAGATGACGGCCGCGGGCCTTTGGGGATCTTAAGTCAGGCCAGTGTCCAGCAGGGAGACACCGGGGTGCTGCTCACCGTGGGCAGTCCGGCATCAGGCGATCTCAGGCTGGCCCTGCTCGTGCGCCCGGATGTCTCAGGCTCTTTCACCATGCCGCAGATCCAGGTGAGCGATCCGGCCAATCCCGGGTTGCAGATCTTTAATGTAAGAGAGAGCATAATAAAGGTTGAGAACGCAGCGACTGCGAACGGGGCAAAGCAGCCTGCAAATTATGCATTGATAAACAAACGGTAAATAGATTATGACAGATCAGGTAGCAGAAACACAGGATGCCTTCGAAACAGAGAGTTATCCAAGTCAGGACAATCCTAAGGAAATAGTGCCATGGCTGAATAAAGCTGCGGAAAAGATGGCACATTACGAATCAATAGTGAAAAGACTCAAGGATGATGACGCTGACATCCAAAAAGCCAAACCTTTTGCAACCATGGATCGTTTAATTTGGAGGCTGCTGCTACATCTGTTTTGCGGTGCGGCTATCGCGGCTCTCGTCATGGGGTTGGCTTATTGCATATTAGCTGCGTTTTATTATGTTTTCTCCCCTAAACTGTTCCTTTTCCCGCTCTTCACAGATCATTGGCAGGTGATAGGTTACGTTACGTATGGCGTAGTTTATTTAATTCTTGCTTACCGGGAAATTGCACAGCGAAAGAAGCTTAAGCGCTTCATATCTGAACAAGAAAAAGATATAAATGAGTGCGCTAATATTCTGTGTTCTGATAAGTGCCTTGCTTTTTACAGATACATTCTTCCATATATTGGACCGAGTTACCGCTACAGTTTCGCCGCTAATTACTTTGTAAAACTGTTTTTGGACGGCAGATGCTCGACCCTTCCGGATGCCAAGAACCTGTATGAGCAGGATAAGAATGCTTTGGAACAAAGACAGCAGTTCCTGACGCTCTTAGATGAGGTAGGCGAAGCCAAGTCCATGGCAGGCGCCGCCATGTCCAGGGCCAACTCCGCCCTGGCGGCCTCGGCGTTCGCCACCGCCACCGCACTGGGTGCCAGCAGCAGAGCGTCCGCAGCCGAATCTTCACTCGAAGATATCAAGCGCTCGCTTTAAGGCACGAAAATGGGGGCTCTTAGCCCCCTCTTTCAAGCTCATAGTGAACCCCGCCGCCAGCCACTGTCTGCGCGGCGGTTTTTGATCTTACTTGGAAATAATCCAAAAAATTACAAACATTCCAATGACCGTCAACATTACCATGGCAGTTAAAATGAAAACACCCATTTTTAACCCTCCGGCTGGTTGTTGAAACGTTTATAAAACAAAGCGCCGCCAATCACTTTTTTAGCTTCTAATTTCAAGTACAGGTCAAACGCCCTGGCCTTTCAGGCATTAGTTTTACCATAAAAACAAGGATAAAAGCACAACGAAATTCGGTTTCACCAGCAGGTTCGCTATGTCACCGCAGTCTAATCTCCAGGTACGCTCAGCAACGCATGTTTGCCGTCAACGCGATCACCGAGTTTAAAGATCCCGAGATCGCGGAAAGCATCCCAGCACTAAACATCATGGGCAAGGCAGCCAGGAAGTTGCGGAAGCCGTTGATGATCGGAGTGGTCACCGTTGAGAGTGCCACGGAGATCGTGATTAGATCCGACCGATCGCCTTGGGTGATCTAATCACTGGCATCTGACAGAGCGTCAGGGAGAATCTGCCTTGCCGCCCTTACGGCGCCTTGCGCGCTCCCTGCACCGCAGCTAGGTGAACTGTCTGGTTCTCAATTTTCAGGCTGTTGGAAATCCTTGAGGATCTGCGCGTAGCTCACTAAACGGATCTCGGGGCTTTTAGCTGCCCGCTCGACACAGCCTTTCGTAAAGCCGCTCTTTGAGAAGAGGTACAGGCTGACATTGGCATAACTAAACAGCCTGCTTCTGGCGATCAGGGTTTCCAGGGTGTTCAGATCAGCCTTTTCATTGCGCCATTTGCACTCGGCAAACAAGGCGGTGTCACGATCCTGCTCCCCTATGATGTCAATCTCAGCCTGCTCTTTGCGCAGCGGATCGTTGCCCCACCAGCGGCCCAGGCTTAAAAACTTCACCGGGCATTTGCCCTTTGAGAGCTGATCCCAAAGATACTGCCGGCAGATCTCCTCAAACACCGGTCCCATATAGTCAGAAAGCTCTGAAGCTATTTCTTCCAGGGCTCCGTCAACTGCGCCGCGTTCGATCGCGGTGGTGTTTTCCGGGATAAAGCGGTACCAAAACCTGAACAGGCTGTCGGCGATCGAATACAAAGTCTTCTTGGAGGTTTTTTCCCCGTACGGGGTTTCTTTCTTAACGATCTCAAGATTGATCAGCATGTTGATGTATTTGGCGCAGACACCGGAAGAAATTCCGGTTTTAGTTGAAATCTCCGAAAGCTTGGACGCCCCGGCGGCGATCGCGGAGATCACCGTGTTATAGAGGGCCGGCTCGCGCAGCTCCTGGCTTATAAGACTGCCAGGCTCAGTGTAAAGCGCTGATAACGCATTTAAAAAAGTGTTCTTCAGATTATCTTTGAGGCTGAGGGTGTCACTGAGCGCCCTGATATACTGCGGCGTGCCTCCGACCATGCCGTAAAACAGGGCCTGGTTTTCAGCTGAGGCGCGCTTCCAAAACCTGCGGGCGTCCTTAAAGTCAAAGGGGAGGATCTTCAGCTGTGCCGTGCGTCTGCCGTAAAGCGGAGACTTGTAAGCGAGCACCTCGTCTTCCATATAGGAGACGGAGGAGCCGCAGAGGATGAGCATGAGCTTTGAGCCATCCTGGCAGCGGTCAATGAGTTGCTGCAGCACCGAGGCCAGGCTCTTGCAGGCTCTGGCGACATAGGGATACTCGTCGATTATCAGGATCAGCCTTTCCCTCTCCGCGTCCCTGAAAACAAAATCCAGGGCGGCGTAAAAATCAGCGAATTTGGCATCCCCGCTTGTGCCGGAGAGCACCTTTAAGATCTCCGAGGTGAAGATCTGCAGGTTTTTCCCGGCATCCTGCTCGATGCCGGTGAAAAAGATCGCCCGTTTATCCTGAACAAAGTGACTGAGGAGCGCGGTCTTGCCGATGCGGCGCCGGCCATAGACGACGGCAAATTCGAATTTATCTGAATGGTACATGCGCTCCAGCATGGCAAGCTCGCGCTCGCGCCCGATGAACATTTTTCCGCGCTCCTGAATTTTCCTGCATCTAAGCTGCATTGGCGCTCTAAAGCGCCTTAACGTTAAATAGAACTATCTCATAAGGAACTTTATCACAAGAAACTATCTCATAAGAAAGTTTCTTATGAGAAACTTCCTCACGCATAAGATCATCTCGGAAAGCCGCAGAGGTATAAGCGCGGACATGGTGAACATTAGCGTACGCGATCGGCGGCTGCGTACAGTTCTTTGCAGCCGCCTCAAATGAGGATAAAAGGGAAAAAGCAGGCAGCGCTGCGCGCTGCCTGCTTTCTGTCAAAGACCTCAGCGACTCCCATGCTGCGCAGGCCCTGAGCTGACGCCTGGCGTAAGGCTTCCAAAGGAGAGGGATCGCAGGTGTCTTTGAGATCCGCGGCGCCTCTGCAAGATCGAGGTGATCCGCCTCTGCGTAATGCGGTGATCCGCCCTCCGCAGCCGGCGATCCGCTCTCCCGGAATTTGCAAAAGGAAACAAAACTCAGGTGCCGGCCAAGGTCATAAGGCGCGTCATGCGTTTTCCGCCAAACGCACCCAAGCCTGGTGCAACTCTGCGAAGTCAGCTGCCGCGGCCGCGCCGGGATCAGCGCTCGTTCTGCTCCGCACCATTCGGCGCCTGCAAATCCTCGCCGAAAAATCCGCCTTGCCGATCCTGCTGAGCGCCGCCGCGCAGGCGCGGATCGTGGCAATGCGTTTGGCGCCGGAGCGTCAGAGGAGAGGATCTTCATCGGCGCGGCGCACGTCAGCTCCGGCCCCTGCCCAAGCACCGGTAAGGCGCGGCGCCCCGGCACTTGCCGCGGTGTCCGAAAAATCCGCCCTGCCATCTCCGGCGTTCAGCGCGGCCCCAGCACCGGGCGCCGGCAGAGAGCGCCGGCAGCCCCCTCGCGCCTGAAGATCCCAGCCTCCTGCTTTAAGGCACGAAAAAAGGGGCTCACCGCCCCTGTTCTCAAGATCTGAACCCCGCCGCCGGGCAGATCCTGGCGGCAGGTTTTATGTCAGCGGATGAGCTTCATGTCCCCGTCTTTGACCCAGCCTGCCTTGCGGCAGAAGTAATTGATGATCGGGGTGATCACGGCAGGGAGCACGAAGGAGATCATGATGAGCCCGAGCCAGTCGCCTGAGGTGATCTCGGCCTTGGCACCTGACTGCACATCGGAAACCCAGCCTGCGTAGACACCGAGCTGCCCCACGAGGCCGCAGGTGCCCATGCCTGAGGACACGGCAGGGCCGTTCATCTGCAGATTAAACAGGCAGGTGGCCAGAGGGCCGGTGATCGCCGAGGCCAGCGTCGAGGCGATCCAGATGCGCGGGTTGCGCACGATATTGCCCATCTGCAGCATCGAGGTGCCGATCCCCTGGGAGATCAGCCCGCCCCAGCCGTTCTCCTTAAAGGAGATCACGGCAAAGCCAACCATCTGGGCACAGCAGCCGGCAACAGCCGCGCCGCCTGCCAGGCCCGTAAGCCCTAAAGCGGCGCAGATGGCCGCAGAGGAGATCGGGAGCGTCAGGCACACGCCTACGATCACCGACACCAAAACACCCATTAAGAAGGGCTGCAGCTCGGTTGCGAACATGATGAGCTTGCCCACTGAGGATGCGGCGCTGCCTATAGGGGGAGCTATCAGCAGCGAGAGCACGACGCCGATAAACACCGTGACAAAGGGGGTCACGAGGATGTCGACGCGGGTCTCTTTGGAAACGGCCTTGCCAAACTCGGCTGCGACGATCGCTATAACGAGCACCGCCAAAGGGCCGCCGGCGCCGCCCAGGCCGTTGGCGGCCGCGCCCACGACCACGAGCGAGAACAGCACCATGGGCGGGCATTTGAGCGCCCAGCCGATCGCCACCGACATCGCAGGGCCTGACATCTTGGCGGCATAGCCGCCCACGGTCACGAGGATCTCAATGCCCAGCTGCTTTCCCAGCGTGCTCATGATCGTGCCGATGAGCAGGGAGCAGAAGAGGCCCTGCGCCATGGCGCCCAGGGCATCGATGCCGTAGCGGCGCAACGAGATCTCAATATCCTTGCGCTTTAAAAATCCCTTGAATTTGCTCATAATGGTTTCCAAAACAGCTCAAAAACGCCTTTGATTATAGGGATAAACACCCAAGGCGCAAATTCCGCATGGCACTCCCAAAAATGGAACACCGATCACGCTGCGCTCTCAAAGCCCTAATGGCAGCCTTAATGCTCCTGGCGGCGGCGCTGCTGTTCCTGCGTTTTGCCCCGCTCTCCGATCTCAGCGCCTTTAACTCGGTATCGCGCTGCGCCATGGACAGAGAGGGGGAGATCTTAGGGTGCACGCTTACCGCAGAGGATCGCCTGCGCGTTCCGACAGATCCTCAGGATGTCGATCCGCTGTATTTGAAGATGCTTTTGGCCTCAGAGGATCGCAACTTTGAATACCACCCCGGTGTCGATCCCCTGGCCTTGTGCCGCGCCGCGCTCTCTGATCTCAGGGCCGGAAGAATAGTCTCAGGCGGCTCGACTCTGGCCATGCAGGTCTTGCGCCTGCTTACAAGAAAGCCCCGCACCGTGAGCGCGAAGATCTCCGAGATCTTTTCAGCAGTGCATCTGACATTAACTCAAGGGCGTCAGGGCGTGCTCTCGATGTACCTCACGCTCGCCCCCTTTGGCGGGAATATCGAAGGGGTGAGCGCCGCCTCCGTGCGCTGGTTTGGCCATCTGCCTGACAGGCTTAGCCCTGAGGAGGCGGCGCTGCTCGTCGCCCTGCCCCGCGCCCCGGAGCTTATCCGCCCCGACCGGCATCCTGAGGCTGCGCGCTACTACCGCGCCGACGTGTTAAGGCTTGCACGGGAGCGGGGGATCATCTCAGAGGGCGTGGAGCAGGCCGCGGCCGCGGCGCCGCTGCCCGAAAAACTGCTGTCCTTCCCCAGAAAAGAACCCGGCCTGACCCGCGCCGTGCTGCGGCAGACGCTCGCGCCTAATGCGGAGCTTACTTTGGATCCCCGGATGCAGCGCATCCTCGCCCAGGCCGCCCACAGGCATCGTGAGGCGCATCAAGACGGGATCCTCATGAGCGCGGTGGTGATCGACAACCGCAGCCATGAGATCGCAGGCTGGATCTCAGGCAATCAAGGCGAGACCGAGCTGGCCCTGCCCTTAGCCGTAAGATCTCCAGGCTCGGCGCTCAAGCCCTTTGCCTATGCTCTCGCGCTTGAGAAAGGCCTGGTGCATCCGCGTACCTTAGTTTCTGACAAGGGAAAACTCTACGGCAGCTGGGAGCCGCGCAATTTCAGCGGCAGCCACCAAGGCGAGCTCACGCTCACCCAGGCGCTGGTGCTCTCGCTGAACTTGTCGGCACTTGAGATCACTGAGCGCTTAAGCCCTGAGTATCTGGTGATGCGCCTGAATTCAGGCAAACAGAGGATCCAGCTGCCAGGGGACGCCCCGCCCTCGGCGGCGGTGATCTTAGGAGGCTGCGGGGTAAGTCTTTGGGATCTGGCAGCGCTCTATACGATCTATGAGAACCAGGGCATGCTCTATGAGCCGATGCTCATCAAAGGAGCAAAGGCACAGAATCCGGTAAGGCTGATGTCACAAAAGGCGGCGGAGCAGATGCGTCAGATGCTGCGCGCCATGCCCGCCCCTGAGGGCTTTGCCCCGGTACCGGGCTTAGGCTACAAGACCGGCACCTCGCACGGATCGCGCGATGCCTGGGCGGCGGGGAGCCTCGGCCCCTACACCGCGGCGGTGTGGTCGGGGCGCCCAGACGGCACGCCCTGTCCGGGAGCCACGGGGCTTCACGACGCGGCGCCTTATCTTTTGCAGATACTTACGGCTGCGGCGGGGAATGAGGCTTTAAAGGCAGATAACGGCTCGGCGCAGGCCTTTGGCGCGGTGCCGCAGGCTTTTAGAAAGATCCAAAACCAAGAGCGCAAACTTAAGATCGTGTTCCCGCCTGAGGGCGCCAAGATCGCCCCTGACAGCTTAGGCGGGATCAGCATCAGGACCGAGGGCGGAGAGTGCCCCTGCTATCTCACAGCTGACGGGGTGGCGCAGCCTGATCCAAAGCGCTTTGTGCCTAAAAAGAGCGGCAAGGTGCTGCTCATCGTCACGGACAGCAAGGGACAGAGCGCCGGGGTGAGGGCGGAGGTGGTGATGGCTGAACCCAAGGCAGAGAATTAAGCCCAGCTGGAAATTCCAGCCTCGCAATCTGACGCCTGGTTTCCCTAAATCTCTAGCCAATCGCGAAGGCGCTTTGTGAAGCAATCAAACTTAAACACATGGCATCCGGCCTCAGCACTATAAATCACACATGCAGAATTTTATGGCTTCAAACTAAGAAATCCATTATCAAAGCATCCAGGGACAACAAATGTCAAAGGCTTTTTGTCAGGGAATGACACCAAGATTTTTCCCCTTTTGCCTATATTCGTGATCCTGCCCTCGCCGTAGTTAGCATGATAAACAATGGTGCCGATTCTAATTTGTGTGTGCTCTGGGTCGGCACTTTGTGCCGCATTTGTCATTCCGCTTTGCTTTGCATCAACTTTGCTGGCTTTATTCTGCGTTCTTTTTAAATTCAAAGTGAAGGCACTAACTTGGTTATCCAGCATGGATTGCGTCTGGGCAGCGGCCATTTCTTCATAATCTTCTTTTGAAATCACCGTGCTGAACATGCCAACGTTTTCATCTGCAGCATGTCTGTTGATACCTGTATACTCAAGGGACGCGTCTTCATATCGCTTGAAGTTATAGATTGCACTGTTCATCAGCGAATCATTGAAGATACCGACGGAAACAAGCATCTCAAAGTCTTCAACCGTAAGGCCAGTCACCTTCCTGAAAAGTCCAGGTTCAAACTGCGTGATGACATCCTTAAGTGAATACTCCCTGTAATCTGTGAGGTACATGAAGATCGGGATCCTCGTTGCAAACTTGATGAGTTTTTCCTGTATTTCCTTTCGTTTTGCTTTATATTCTTTTTCCTCATCAGTAAGTTGTTTCTTTTCCTTTGGAGTAAGACTGCCCTCGCCTTCCTGTTTTGCCTTTCTCACAGCCTCAGACTTATTGATGATCGTAGCAATGTCTTTATTGAGGGAACGGAATCCTTCTATCTTCATGATAGCTGCCATGGCTTCAGGATTACCCATAAGTCTTTTAAGCGCAGCGTTATCAACGTTCACAAGAAGAGCTGATTCCCAGCGTCGGGCCAAGAGAGTGGCTGACGTACCCGCCATAGTGATATCGAGGATATCGGAAGCGGAAATAGGCGTCATGGTGCTGCCGTCATAGGCCAAAACAGGAAGGAAGTGGATAAATTCAGCCACCTTCTTTTCCGGATTTGTCTCCCTGATATTCAACCGGCAACTGTAATCCGAGATTTCACGAAGCGCGCGGTCGAGAGCGAAGTCAAATACGTAACAGTTCTTCTTAATTATCTCTTCCGTGCCATCTTCCTTTTTAATCGTCCATGGAGACTGCACCCTGAACGCAGCCTGGAAGTAGGTTTCCGGGCTGGACAGGTTGCGGAGCATGAAAATCCCAGTCCATGGTTTTACAGTAACACCTGTTGTAAGCTTTCCACAGGACAACGTGATTGTTTTCGATTCCAACGGCGGATCCATCGATTCACGAACCGGGCCCAAAGCAGCAAGGCCAATGCCTGCAGCAGTTCCGGCACAGACATTAATCTTGTAATCATGGTAGAAAACGTTCTGCCGTTCTGAAAGGAGATTGGCCATTGCATAGCAGGATGCAACATTAGGAAGGAACCATAAAGTATGATTCAGCACAGAAAGCATTCTTGCATCAGAGTAAGGCATAACCGGCTTAGCATTTTGACCGAGCTTCAAATCATCAACAGAAGAAGGCAGATATGCACCCCTGATTAGATCAAGCCATTTCTGTACGTAATCTTTATAGATGAATTGAGAAGTTTCAATTTCTCCTTCAATTTCAGGTTTCGCAGCAAAGAAAACGTTTAAATCAAATTCATTAAAATCCTCGTTATATGCAATTTGACGAATAGAATCCGGAATGCGATATGTCATGAGCACAATTTCCGGCATCATCGCATAAGGGTTAGGACCGTTATTGACATTCCATTCTTCTTTTGCTTTCTGCTCATCAGAATATGTCCATGAATAAATCTGATCCTCCATAAATTCACCAGTATTCAAAGCACGAAAAGGGGTACCAGATAAGAATAAGAAGTAATTAGTTTTAATCGGAAGAAAGTTCTCATCAATAGCACTGTCAGCTTCTTCATTACGATATTTCTCAATATCAAAATCATAGTACGTATCTTCATTTTCAGGATCAAAAAGCTTTTTTGCGTTATCTCGCCATGCGCCATAATGGTATTCATCAAAAATGACCATATCCCAATTAGTAGCATGAACCCATTCATTCTTAGCTTTAATACCGCCTCTGTCATTTTTTCCAAGGAAGTCCTGAAAAGAACCAAAGCAGACAATTGGCTTTGTTTGGTCAAGTTTATCAGGAGTGATACCAGTATTATTTGCAAGTTCTTTTGAATAAAACTGCCAACCATCAAAATCAATGTGGGAAAGTAAATCAGATCCCCAAGATTCCTCAACGGCAGGTTTAAAAGTTAAAACCAAAATACGTTTCATATCCATTGCTTTGGCAAGTTCATAAGAAGTGAAAGTCTTGCCAAAGCGCATTTTTGCATTCCACAAAAATTTTGCCGTATGATGAGGATTTCGTAATCTTTCCTGCTCGAAGTATTCTTTCGTTACAGAAATAGCACGTTGCTGTTCAGGGCGTAAACCGAAAGTCTGTGTTCTGGATGTGTGGTATATTTTTCCAGTCTTAACAGAAACAATAGCTGCTTTAACATCATTTACCGTACACTTAAACCATTCTGTCTTTTTATCGTCAGGATCTTTAATCGCTGCAAAACCAAGAGATCCAAGCATTCTGTGAACATCATGATCCAAGAAAACACTGCCGTCGTCTCGCATGGCTGGCTCAGTAAGCTCCACCTTATACGTTTTCTTTTTTCCAGGCAGGAGAGTCGGATAATGCTCACGCATGCGTTCCTCAATAGGACGATCCGTATAACCAACTTTCAAGTAACCTTGAAAACGTGTGTCTGAATAAGCATAAATTAGAGGTTTAGCTACAGACTTTGTAGACACAAAGTGATCAAAAATATCGGACACTTTAATTTACCTTAGCCATTAATCCATATCTTTAATTTGATTTGTGATAAGATCGATTTCTTCATTAGAAAGATCATATTTATGAAATAACTCTTGGTCAGACCATCTTTTGGAAAAATCCTGAATTGGAACAAAGCGATAACTTTCTTTAGAAAGATTGATAGAAGAAAGCGATTGAAGAATTAAAAACCTGACAAATTTTGTTTTCAAATACTCAAAACAATTAGTGGTAAACGTCTCATCGTTTGATATGCCAGTAATAACATAAGAGTCAGTACAAACTTCACCTGGTTTCAAAATTTTAATTCTAGCAATAATTTTATACTTGCCGTCTTTATCTGGCTCACCAGCATGTTCGCTCGTAATTCTACTGATCATCACTTTATAACTATCTATACATTCAATGCCTTGACTTATTAGATTTCGTTTGATATAACCAACTCCACCACTTGAAAATAACATAACAGAATTAGATATTTTCTTTTCATCGCCTCTTTCTTTAGTTGATAAGCCAAATGGATTACGCGAACTAATATAATCTGCCATAGAAGATTCAGCTTTGCTATTAATTTTGTTTATAATTCCTATAGCATCATTATATCTAATAAAAACAGGAAATTGATTTAAAGGGCGAGTTAATGTAATTGACCTTTTATTTAATATATTAGTAATTTGACAATTAGCTTTTCGGTCACGTTCCCATAAAAAATAACATACTCCACCACCTAGGCTTACACCTGGAAAACAAATTTTAGCATTTTGATAATCTACTAAATGCGTTAAACGAGAATCAGAGAACATTGATTTTCTGAAATCATCTAATCCCTTACCTCCATTAAACCATCTAGAAGGAATAATCATTAATAAATATCTTGGATTTAATCTTTTTGCTTGTTCAACAAAAAGATTGTATATAGGCTTTGCACTTGAGCCATTACCTCCATCATTTAACTGATATGGAGGGTTGGAAATAATCACATCGAATTTCATGTTAAAAATTTTCTCAGGTTCCAAGGTATGGACAAATTCGTAAGCATGAGATTCCAAGCCTTCTCTAGCAATCTCGTTTAATTCGCCTTTGTAACTTGTTCCGCAGAATACACAATGTCCGCTGTCATTTTCTTTATCCCATTCATGCTTAATCTTCTGGTACAGAATATTACCTTGAACGTTGTCAAATCTTGTAATTGAAAAAAGACTATTTGGGTATTTAGCGCAATACACTGTCCTTCTTGAAAGCAACGATGTAAGTTCTGTGATAGCAATACCGTAAAGCTGATTTTTGAAAATCCAATCGCAACGTTCCTGAAGATCCGGAATTTTATTTTCTAAACCTTTAATCAGACGAGACGCAATTTCTCTCAGAAAAACTCCTGATTTACAAGATGGATCCAGAAATTTAGTTTCTGGATTACTGAAAAGGTCTTTTGGCAGCAAATCGAGCATCTTGTTCGCCACTTCTGGCGGCGTAAACACCTCATCATTTGAGAGATCGGCCAGACAGGATATAACGTCAGGTTTGTAGTTACTTAATGGATCGTGTTTAATCTGCATACTGGACCTCCCAGTAGTTCATAAGCGGATATTCCCTGATTGGTGCAGGGATCCATGCCATGCTTTCCTCATCGTAGCTGAATTGATTTTCAAATAGATCCGGTTGATCTCTGTCTGCTTTCATCAATGAGTCCAAGCGATAATCCTTTCGCTTAATCTTGCTGCCATGAATAAGATCCCACTGGGCAAATACTATTGGATCCCCGTCGTCGCACAACATAGTTAGAGCATCACCGCAGAGAATATTGTGGTTAATTATGTATTCAGCGGCATCACGAACCTCTTCACGGCATTCTTTTTTGCAGGCGGCCGTGTATTTGGCGTTCCAAAAGTCGTACAGACGTTGCCGACACTCCTTAGCGTTGTCTTCCAATATGTCGACACCGTAAACACTTGAAACAGCAACAATGGAATACTTTTCATATTCTGTCGGACTTTTTCTGTATTTCCTTTCCGCAACCAACAGCTTCCGATTCAAAATCTCAATGACGAAACTTCCATTTCCGCATGCCGGTTCAAGAAATCTGCTGTCGATCCGTTCAGATTCGGCCTTAACAAGATCAAGCATTGCATTAACTTCACGCTCATTCGTGAATACTTCGCCATGTAATGCCACTCTTTCTCTTGATTTAATCTGTTCTGTCATGCCTTCTTCTTATTTTTGTTATTTAACAATCAAACTTAAACATATTTTTAAACTCTTATAATAACTAGACATCATTATGCATAAAAGATTTACAGTCAGCCATTAAGAAAAAACCGAGTTGATACCATATTGTCATAGCTAAAGCTCGATTCCAAAGCGTCTTGAAGCTATAAATACTCAACACTTTTGCCGTTCTTTGAAGTCTGGCCTTCATGCATCGATCTTAGCTTGTATGCGATAACAATACATTTGCAGAGCTCTATTTTCTGTAACACGGACGAGTCACGGGTACAGTATTCAACTTAAAAATATAATATATTCAACTGGAAGCAGATTTCAAAAAAGACTCGCATCGCGCTCACGATTTGCATTTTGCTCTCATAAGCATCCATCAGGCAGAAAATTTGTAATTTAGCGTTTTAAAGACACAGGTTGGACAAGAATCAGTTCGACAACTTAAATTTGAATCGACTGACAGAGCGCCTGGTTTTTGGAATTAATGCTTGAGTAACAGAATATTTTCAGCTTACCGTCAGTCCCAAAGAGCCTTACCAAAGCACGCAAGTTCTGCTACGGCTCAACCCCGATCGACGAGAAATCAAGCTCAGGAAACGCCACCGGCGACCTTCTGTGATGTGTTTCCTTCTCAAATGAATAGGCCAAGGCGATCAGCTTTGACTCGCTGAAGGGTTCAGCCATGAACTCTATGCCCACGGGCACCCCCAGCGGTGCCGAGGCATCGGGCTTGGAGAACCCGCCCGGGACATCGATAGCCGGCAGCCCGGTCACCGAGGCCATATGGCCGTTGCGGCCATACTGCCCTTTTGGTTCTGTGGTCTTAACCGCCAGCACCTGCTGCAACGGATACATGAAAGCGTCAATCTTGTTCTTCTGCATGTACTCGATGACGAACTCTCTGAGCTGTTTGTTCTTCTCAAGCCTTGCCAGGTACTCAGGCTGGTGCAGCGGATCATGAATTGAGAGCTTCTTGCGAAAATCCTCAACAAGAGTCGGAGTCATGAGGCCGGTGTCAAAGTACTCCTGAGTGTTCTTCACGGGCGCGGCATCCCCTTCCTGTGCCAGATAGCGGTCAAGATCGGGCACCTGCTCCCACTCCTGCACGTCATGCTCTTTGATGAGCTTAGGCAGATAGAGCTGCGGAATGTCGCACTCGATGATCCTGGCGCCGAGCTTCTCGATGTCACGGACGGCGTCATGAACCGCCTTTAAAACCTCAGGGCAGCTGCCCAGGTTGTTGGTGATCACGGCGATCGTGCGCCCCGCAAAGGCTCCTTCCTTCAGCGCCTGGGTGTAATCCTCATGAGGGCGATCTTTGATGATCTCCGTGCTCTGATCCTCAGGATCATAGCCTGCCATGACGCTGAGCATTAAGGCGGCGTCGCTGACACAGCGGGCGATCGGTCCTCCGGTATCCTGCCAGTCCGAGCAGGGGCAAATGCCGCTGCGGGAGACGAGGCCCTTCGTAGGCCGGATGCCGACCAAAGAGCAGGCGCTTGAGGGCGAGCGGATCGAGTTCATGGTGTCAGAGCCCGTGCCCATGACCGCGAAATTCGCGGCCACAGCGGCGCCGGTGCCGCCTGAGGAGCCGCCGGGCGTGCGGGTGAGATCATAGGGATTGAGCGTCTGCCCGCCCATGGAGCTGATGCTCATGCCGTGGCGCGCCAGCTCTGTAAGGTTCGTCTTGCCTAAGATCAGCGCCCCGGCATCACGCAGCTTTTTAACGGTAAACGCGTCGTGTTTGGGCCTGAGATCTTTAAACGCGAGCGCCCCGCTGGTGGTCGGCATGTCGCAGGTGTCGTAGTTATCCTTGAGCACTATGGGCAGCCCGTGCAGCGGCCCTCTGATCCGCCCTGCCCGGCGCTCGTTATCAAGCCGCCTGGCCTCCTCAAGCGCCTTGGGGTTTACGGTGATGAAAGAATTGAGCACGCCGTCATAGACCTTGATGCGGGTGAGGTAATACTCCGTGAGCGCCTCTGAGGTCAAAACGCCTTGCTCCATTTGGGCGAGCTGCTCGAAGGCGCTGCTCTCAAAGATCCGCGCTTTGCTCTTGCCTGCACTCATCAACGCTGTCATGGCCTGTCTCCGTTCCCGGGTTCAAGGTGCTTACAGGTTCTCACAGGCCGTAAAAAGCCTTGATCACGCGATCGTAAAGCCGATCGCAAAGTTCGATCTGCCTGATGTCACAGGCCTCGTTTAACTGGTGCGCCTGCGCGGTGTCGCCAGGGCCCAGGATCACTACGGGGAGCTGAGGCAGCGCTTTTTTGACGGCCGAGCCGTCGGTAAAGAAGCTCACCGCCCCGGGGCGCGGCTGCGCCCCGGTCTCTCCTGCATAGGCCTGATAAACCGTCTTTACGAAGGGATCGCCGCTGTCTGTCCAGATCGCCCCGACATCCTCGAGGATCTCGGTTTTAACCTCAGGTCCTGCGATCTTGGCCACCAGCGCTGTGATGGCCTGAGAGTCCTGCGAGGGCAGCGTGCGGATGTCAAGAGTGAGCGCAGCCTGATCGGGCACGGAGTTGATGTTAAGGCCGCTGTGCAGGGTTGAGAGCACTGCGGTGGGCTTTCCCAGATCCGGATGCGAGAGGCTAAAGCCAAAACCGATCAGCCGATTGGCAGCCGGCAGGAGCTTTGTCAGCGCGTTGTCGCCCCTTTCAGGCATGGCGCAGTGTGCGGTCTTACCCGCTGTCGAGAGCTTAAGCCACAGCGCGCCGCGGTGGCCTAAAAGCGGATATGCGCCGGTAGGCTCGGCGATGATGCAGGCCGCGGCGTTTTTAAAATGCTCCAAATTTTTGGCCAAATGAAATGAGCCTTTGCAGCTGTTCTCCTCGCCGCCAAAGAGCTGGATTATGAGATCGCGATCTTTAATGCGCTCCGCGTACTCGAGCGCCGCCCTTAAGATGCACGCCGCGCCGGATTTCATGTCACAGGAGCCGCGCCCCAGCAGTTTGCCGCCCTGCACCTCGCCGCAGAAAGGATCAAAATCCCATTTCCCGGTTCCCAGCGGCACGGTGTCGATATGCCCGCCCAAAAGCAGCGCTTGGGAAGCGCACTCAGGATGCAGGTGGGCGCTTAATGAGCAGCGCCCCGGATCTTGCTCATCATAAAAATCGTAAGAGACCGTAAAGCCGTGTTCTTCAAGCAGCGCGCCGATCGCTTTTAGAAGCGCCGTCTCGTTGGAGCCCGGAGTGATGGTGTTCTGTTTTATGAGCCAGGAAGCCAGGCTCAGGCTGTCAGGGGATTTGGGTAAATCGTCAAGCGGCATGGGAGATCCTCTTTAAAAGCGGTGAACAATGTCGTCAGCAAAACGCAGCGTTTTGAAATACTCAGGCTTGGTGCGCGGGCCGCGGGCGCGCTCATAGCAGCAGCCGATCTTGAGGAGCAGATCCTCGGAGAACTTCGTGCCCATGAACAGCAGCCCTACCGGCAGCCCCGCGATCAGGCCCATGGGCACGCACAGCCCCGGATAGCCTGCGACGGCGGCGATGCTCGAGGACACCTCGTGCACCGGATCGCCGTTTACGTAATCCACGGTCCACGCCGGCACGGTCTCAGGGGCGATGAGCGCGTCGCACTCAAAATCCGCGAGCACCCGATCTATGCCCTCCGTCCCGGCAAGGCGCCGGGCTTTTTTGAGGAGCTCCTGGTGCTGATCTTCCGTGAGGGCGCACTCCTGCGCGGCCTCAAAAAGATCCTGGTCAAAAAGGCTCAGCTCCTCGTCAGGATGGCTGCGGTTAAACTCGATCACCGCCTTGAGATCCGCCATCCCGCACTCGGGGTGCTTTGCAAGATAGGCGTTAAGCGCCGGACGGAACTCGCAGCAAAAGGCCTGAAGCTCGGCCTCGCGCCAGGGCGCCTCCTCAGGCATCTCCACCGGCACAAGCGCCGCGCCGAGATCTTGCAGGAGCTTCTGCGCCCGGAAGAAGAGCCTCATAATGCCAGGCTTTGAGGTGAGGGTGTTGGAGATGACGCCAAGCCTCAGCCCCTCAAGGCTCCGGCACCCGGAGGCTTTGAGGTATTTGTCATCGCCGGTTAACACGCTCAAAAGCGCGCCGCAGTCCTCGGCCAGCTGCGCCATGGGGCCCGGGACATCAAAGCCCGGGGCCAGCGGCACGATCCCCTCGGTGCTCAACAATCCGTGCGTGGGCTTAAGCCCGGCGATCCCGCACAGCGAGCTTGGGCCTAAGATGCTGCCGTCGGTCTCCGTCCCCAGGCCCGCGATCGCCATGCCGGCGCTGATGCCGCAGGCGGTGCCTGAGGACGAGCCGTAGGTTGAGCGGTCAAAGGCGTAAGGGTTGCGCACCCTGCCGCTCATGGCGCTCCAGCCTGAGATGCCCGATGAGGAGCGGTAATAGGCCCACTCGCTCATCGCGGCCTTGCCGATGATCACCGCCCCGGCCTCTTCAAGCCTTTTGACCACCGGAGCGCTTTCTTTGACCTTAAGCCCGGTCAGCGCCAGCGATCCCGCGGTGTTGTGAAACCACCGCGCCTCGATGTTGTCTTTGATAAGCAGCGGAATGCCTTCAAGCGGGCGCAGTTTTCCGGTGATCGCGATCATTTCATCGCGGCCTTTGGCCTGACAGTCAGCTTCCTCGTTTACCTCAGACACCGCATGCAAATGCCGGTTGAGCGCCCTGACGGTCCACAGACTGCGCCCGCACAGGTTCAGGCAGGTAAGTTTGCCTGAGGCGATCTCCTCATGCAGCCCGGCAATGCTTTTTTCGGCGACATAATCACCGTATTCAAAAGCGGTCACCCCCTCGGCCTGAAGCTCAGGCTGAGAGTCCTCCTGCGCGCTGCGCTGCGAGGGATAATGCATGACGCCTCCTCTGTTTTTAAGCTTGCGTCAGACCGTAAGGTAGCCGTAGACCTTTTTGGCCGCGCCTTCGGCCTTGCTGTCGCCGCTGTCGACGATCCGCCCCTGCTTTAGGATGAGATAGCGGTCTGAGACCCTCAAGGCAAAGCCGATATTCTGCTCGATGATGAACATGGCCGTGCCGTGGGAGCGGCGCTCCCAGTCCAGGGCCTCGGCGATCCTGTCGATGACCGAGGGCTGCAGGCCCTCGGTGATCTCATCTAAGAAGATGATATCCGGCCTCTGGATGAGGCAGCGGGCGACGAGCAGCATCTTCTGCTCGCCCCCTGAGAGCGTGCCCGCCTTCTGAGAAAGGCGTTCTTTGAACACCGGGAACAGGTGCCCCACGGGGATGAACACCTGATCGAAGGTGTCGGGGTGCGCCAGCGCCAAAGAGAGGTTCTCCTTTACCGTAAGCTCCGTGAAGATCGCCTGCTCCTGGGCGGCGTACGCTAAATTGAGCCGGGCGATGCGGTGGGGCTTGTAATGGGTCACCCTTTTGCCCTCGATGTAGACCTCGCCCTGCTTTTTGGGCAGGAAGCCGCAGAGGGCCTTTAAGAGCGTGCTCTTGCCCATGCCGTTTTTGCCCAGCATGGCCACGCACTGGCTCTGTTTTATCTCAAGCGAGAGCGAGTTTAAGATCATCGCCCGGCCGTAGCCGCAGGAGATCCCCTCAACCTTTAGTGCGTCCTGTTGCATATCCTCACCTGCCTCACTCCTGTCTGGCGCCTGCGTAAATGGTCTGCACGAGCTCGGAGTTCACGACTTCCTCCGGCGTGCCCTGCATGACGATGGTGCCGTGGTGCAGCACCACGATGCGCGTGGCCACCTCTTTGACAAAATCAAGATCGTGCTCGACGAGCAGGCAGCACAGCGAATACTTGTGCGCCAAATCCGAGAAGATCTTGCCGATCCCGCGGCGCTCAGGCAGCGTCAGCCCGGCCGTGGGCTCATCTAAGAGCACCACCTTGGGTTCTAACGCCAGCACCATGGTAAGCTCCAAAGCCTGCTGCTCTCCGTGAGAGAGATCGGAGGCCACGGCGCTGAGCTTGCCGTCAAGCCCGGTGACCTTTAAGACATCGAGCACATACTGCGGCAGCTTTAACACGGAGCTTTCCTGCAAAAACGAGGGCTTTTCCACGATAAAGCGGGCCATGCGCAGGCACTGGGCGACCGTGAGCGTCTGAAAGATATTGGCGTTCTGGAACTTGCGCCCAAGGCCAAAGCCCACGCACTTTTGCGGCGCGGCTTTGCCGATGTCATGGCCGCACAGCGACACCAGGCCCGAGGTCCTGGCCGTGCCGTCGCTCATGCAGCGCATGAGCGTCGTCTTGCCGGCGCCGTTGGGCCCGATGATCCCGATGAGCTCGCCCTGATCTCCCGTGAGCGTGATGTCAGAGAGCACGCTCAAAGAGCCGTAGGATTTGGCGACTTTCTGCATGTCCAAGGCATGCGCCCCAGAGTAAGGCGCGGAGATCTGTGCTGCCTGAAGCTCGGGCGCCATGGGCGAGGCCTTGCCCAGCTGCCTGAAGATGAGCGGGATGAGCCCCTTGGGCAGCAGGATGATCACGAGGATGAACGAGAGCCCGAGGATCAGCTGCCAGACAAAAGGAATTGAAGAACTTAAATAGCCCGTGGCGACGTTAATTAAAAGCGTGCCCAGAACCGGCCCCCACAGCGTGGCCCTGCCGCTTAGCGCCACCCACATGATGAGTTCCGTGCCAAACTGGAAACCCGTAAGCTCCGGGGCGACGACGCCTGAGAACGAGGCGTAGCCAAAGCCTGCAAGGCCAGTCACGGCGCCTAACACGGTCATGAGCAAAATCTTGATGCGCTCGGGGTTTAAGCCTAAATAGGCGCAGCGCTGCTCGTTGTCGCGGATGGCGACAAGCACCTTGCCGCCGTCGCTTTGCAGGAAGAAATGCGCGGCCATGGCCACGGCGAGCATAAAGCCGCCTGAGAGCCAGAACCACCCGTCCATGTCAAATTCAAAGGTGTCAAAGCCGGTAAGCCCGGAGCTTGAGCCGGTAAACTCGCCGCCTGAGAGCACCAGCTGCATCACCACGATCGGCACGACCAGCGAGATCACGCAGGGGAAGAACTCCGAGGCCCCGCGGTAAAACGACAGCCACCCCACAAAAAACGAGAGCGCCGCCGGAAGCACCAGCGCCAGCGCAAGCGCCAGCGCGATATTGCCGTCAGTAAAGCCTAAGTGCGTGAACACCAGGCCTGCGCAGTAGGCGCCTATGCCAAAGAAGGCCGACTGGCCGAACGTGAGGTAGCCCGTGTAGCCCCAGAGGATGTCGACGGCGATCGCCGCAACGGTAAAGAAGAAGGCCTTGATGAGCAGGTTTACAAGGTACATGCTGCACACGTAAGGCCCGAGCACGATGAGCGCGAGGCAGATCAAAGCCGGGATCGGCAGCGCTTTTTTCAAGGTACGGTTATACATGGCTAAACCCCTGCGGCCTGATGCGCAATGTGATGGCGGCCAAAACCGCAATGGCCATGCCGCCGATGACCGGGTTTACATAGATGCTCACGAGCACCTGCAGCGTCCCGAACACAAGGCAGGTCACGAAGAGCCCGACAAATGAAGATCCTGCGACCATCACGAGCATGAACGCGTTGATAAGCCAGGCAACGCCCATGTAGGGATCGACGCTGGAGAGCGGAGTGATGAGGTAGCCTGCAAGCGTTCCCAGGCCTGCACCCAGGCTGAAGGCGATAAAGCGGATGCGGCTGGCGTTAATGCCGATGCTCTCGGCCAAAGCCTCGTTCATGATCACCGCCTTGGTCTTAATGCCAAAGCGCGTGCCGTTTAGAAGCCCGATCACCGCAGCGCAGAGCACCAGCGCCACCGGGATCATGATGAGACGGTAGCTTGAATAGGCTGTACCAAAGATCGCAAAGGTGCCGTCCATCGGCGATTCGACGAGCTGAGTGCTGCGCCCGAAGATCATGGTGATGATCTGGATGAGCACGATCCCAAGGCCCCAGGTGGCGAGGATCGCATCGAGCGGCCGGTTGTACAAAGGCAGCACAATGAGGCGCTCGACCAGGGCGCCGATCGCAAAACCGACGGCGAAAGCAAGCGCCCAGCCGTACCAGCCGGGGATGCCCAGGCGCGCCACCATAAACGCGGCGTAGCCGCCCACGGAGATGATGGCGCCGTGCGCGAAGTTCACTATCTTCATGACGCCATAGATCATCATGAGGCCGGAGCTTACGATAAAAAGCAGCGCCGCCGTGGTGAAGAAATCCAAAAGAAGCGCCATAAGGCCTCCTTTTACGTATGGGGTTTTATAAAGCCGCGCAGCAGCCTGCGCGGAAAATTAAGGCAGGGGCCCTGCCCCTGCCTTATGAGGCTTATTTAAAAGAACACTGCTTGCCTTCGCTGACGTTCTCAAAGGTCTTTAAGACCTTTAAAGAGCCGTCATCCTGCACCTGCGCCAGGTACATGGTAAGCGGGGCGTGCCTTGAGACCGGATCCATCTTGATGGTGCCGCGCGGGCCGGTGACGGAGATCTCGCCTAAAGCCTTGATGACCGCTTTGGGATCGGTGCTGCCGGCTTTCTCCACGGCCGCCTTGTAGGCGTAGATGCCGTCATACTGCGGGACGGACAGATCGTTGGGGGTCTTGAGCTCATCGCCGAACTTGGCCTTCATGTCAGCGAGAAATTTCTTGTTCTCCGGATTGTCGATGGAAGTCATGTAAGAGCCTGAGACATACATACCGGCTGCGGCCGAGCCCATGTCCTTGGCCGTGCCTTCGTCAACAGCCATGTTGCCGTAAGGGATGTTCACGCCGGCGCTCTTGAGCTGCTTGCCCAAAGACACGTTAGGCGCGCCGCCTGCGGTGCAGCTGATCAGCGCATCGGGATTTGCAGAGCGCAAAGCCGAGATGATCGCCGTCCAGTCAGAGCCGTCCATCGGCAGGTATTCCTCGCCCACGACCTTGCCGCCGGTCTTCTCGATGTACTTCTTGGTGTAGTCAAGCACGCCGCGGCCAAAAGCGTAATCAGAGCCGATGAGGAAGAACGTCTTGGCCTGTTTCTCCTGGGCAAGATAGTCGACTAAGGCTGAAGAGAGTTGCTCAGGCACCCAGGCGTTGACGTACATCCACTTGTTGCAGGAGTGGCCTTCATAGAAACTCGTATAGATGTAAGGCACCTTGCCGCGGGTGACAATCGGCAGCGCGGCGTTGCGCGCGGCGCTCGTCTCCATGGAGATCAGCACGTTCACGCCTTTGTCGAAGATCAGCGAGTCAAAGGCCTTCTGCGCGCCCACGGCGCCGGAGCCGTCATCGGCGACGACCAGCTCGACCTTTTTTCCGAGGATGCCGCCTGCGGCGTTGATCTCATCTACAGCCAGCTCCGAGGACTGCACCACGGAAGGGGCCACGACGCTGTTGGCGCCTGAAAGGCCAACCGGCACGCCGATCTTTATGGTGTCCTCGGCAAAAACCGTTGAGGCCGATAAAGCCGCAATCCCTGCTGCCAGGGCCAAAGAGGTTAATTTCATAGCAGATCTCCTATAGAAAAATATTGGGTTACCAGCGCTGCAGCGGCATTTCGCAGCCGTCTTCCGGGCTGAGGTAGCCGAGCATCGGATCGTAAACGTCGTCGCGGCGATCGCGGACGATGTTGTTAAAGGCGTTCCACTGGCGGGTCTCGCGGGTCTTCTTGATATTGATCTTTGCTGTGAGGATCTGCTCGTCGGTGCTGGAGGCAGGGCCTGCCGCGAGCCACCCGTCAGGGCCGACGATGATACTCTGCCCGAGGAAGGGCTGGCCGCGCTCCGTGCCGCAGCGATCGGCGCAGATGATGTTGAGCGCGTTGGAATGCGCCGCGCCCATGGCGAGGATGTTGGCCATCGCCAGCATGTTGGCAGGCTGGTTGGCCATGGGCACCCAGTTTGTGCAGTTGCAGATGATGTCGGCGCCCTGCATCGCGGCGATGCGGTAGAGCTCCGGGAACCAGCCGTCAAAGCAGATCACCATGCCGATGCGGCCTATAGGCGTCTTAAACACCGGCATGCCGAGGTTGCCCGGCTCAAAGAACACGTTCTCATCACCCCAGAGGTGGTTCTTGCGATAGACGCCGATGAGCCCTTTGGGCCCGACCAGCACGGCGCTGTTGTACAGGCAGTCGTCCTCGCGCTCGGTGATCCCCGAGGCGATGTACATCTGGTGCTCAGAGGCGATCGCCTTGAGCATGGTGACGTATTCGCCGTCTTTAGCGCTCTCGGCAAGCGAGAACGCCTCTTCGCGGCTTTCAAAGACATAGCCGGTGTTGGCAAGCTCAGGGAGCACCGCGATCACGGCGCCTTTGGCGGCGACCTCCTCCAGACGGGCCTTGATCTTGGCCATGTTGGCGGCTTTATTGCCGAATTCTGGATTGATTTGAATTGAGGCTGCGAGGTAAGAAGGGAAATCTGACATCTTGAATTGATCCTCAAAGGTTTGCTTGAACAATGAAAAATATATACAGGCCTGAAAGGGGCTTTCGTGATCGCATTAAGAGCGAACATCAGGGCACTGTGACAGTGCAATGAATTCAAGAGCGCAGAGTTAAAGAGAACTGTTTATAAAACAAAGTAAAAATCTAAGACTGAGGGATAGAATGAAGTTTTGCCGGACGTCAATCCTAAGGAGACGCGTCAGTCAAAACTGATTCAGACCTTGCAAGAAGCAACATATTTCATGTTGTTTAAATTGAATAATTTCGGATGTAAGCCTTTGCAACACCGGATTTTTGTGAAAGTTTTAACATTTTGAGCGGTATCTGCATTATGCGCAAATACAGTGCACTGTTTATTACAAAGGATTGGAATTCCGGGGAAGGTGGGTCAGTTTTAGTGCAGAGTTTTACAGTATGAGACGGTACTGCACGAGAGCTCTATTGCAAAGAAAGGAACAGTATGGCTTCGGCGAGAACCGAACTTCGGTGAAGGAAAGGCTGTGCAGTCACCACGGCGCTGAAGAAAGCCGCAGCCAGACACACAGCCCGTAAAAATCGAACAGTTAAATGCGCTTGCCGAAGGCTTCACGCATTTTCAGCAAAGTCACGCTCAGCCATTTGAACAGTTCCGGCCACTGCTTCCTGTCCTCAAAATCAACGCCCTCTTTACGGGCAATGATCCGGCTTGCTTTTTTCTCAGACATTTCCCGCCAGTCAAGTTCAAATCCGCATTCGGACTCGATCTCGCGCTTAGCTGAATGCAGTGATCGATAGAGATCTTTGTCGTCGGAAACATAAAGCTCAACGTCCAGTTCGCTGTTCTTTTGCACCTGCAGGATGTTGAGATGGCAGGCGGCAGAGCCAACAGAGAACGTGAGCCAGTGGTCATAGCCGGGCTTTCTTAGTTTGAAAGCCTTCAAAAATGCGTGATCTTTGCCAACACAGTCGAGGAACGCCGTCCAAAATTCGTACCTCAGCTGCTGCGTTGACGTAACCGGCCCCGGATCTTTTCCCACTTTTATCCAGTCGTTAGGCTTTTCCACGACATCGAATTTCACGGCCGGATCCGAGTTGCCGATTTTATAGAGCTTAACCTCGCACAGGAAAAAACCGATCTTGTCATCGGTGTGGTTGTTAAGCCACTCTATGGCGGCCTTGTGCTCATCCCGGGCATGCTTCACCACCCAGATAATCACCTCTGCCGACTTGCCGGCGGCGTAGGTGATGAGCTTGCCCAAATGATCGTGGTTGGTGTCTTCAAGCTGATTTTCGATGACGATTTTCCGGCCGGAATCTTTGTCGGTAGCGTAAACTCTAACTCCGCTCTTTCCGTACTGCCACTGACGAAAAGGGCTTTCCCCTCCCTCATCATCTCATAATTTTTTCTCAGAATAACAGCAAAAAGAGTTGCACGCAGGGCTTGCTGTGCTATACTCGTGGCAGTATTTTAATTAAGGTATTGCCACAATGTACGTTACCGTGAATTCCAGAGGGTATGCCTACGCCTACCGCTCATTTCGCGATGAAACCGGAAAAGTCAGAAAAGACGCCAAGTGCCTGGGATGGGCTGTGGACAAGGAGAAAGGGATCTACAGGAACAAAAAGCTCGGGCTGTATACCTATGATCCGAAGACCGACACCACAGAGCCTGTGCCTGCCGGCTATGCCGAGCCCATAGGGGAGTTCAGGGTGCCGCACAGGGGCAGGCAGAAGGAGAAACTCATCCTCGATTTCGGCGACGCCTGGGCGGTGAGCGCCTTCATGGAGAAGACCGGGATTGCACAGGCCGCAAGGGGGACCAAGTGCAAAAACCCGGACTTGCTGTCCGCCCTCGTGTGCTACTACATCCTTGAGAAAGCAGGCAACAGCCTGTGCGAGCAGTGGTTCACCGGCAGCGCCGCCAGGCTGCTGTGGCCCGGGGCCAGGCCCGACAGCCAGAGGGTGAGCGCCCTGCTCGGGGAATTGGGCGAGGAGGAAATGCTCAGGGGCTTCCTTGACGGCTACCTTAAGCTTGTCAAAGAGCGCAGCGGCGTCATCGTCGACAGCACCGGCCTTCCAAACAGCATCCACTTCCCGCTTACGGCCGTAAGCAGCCACAACGGCGAGATCTCCGAGGAGGCCAGGCTCATCTATGTGGTGCAGCAGCACACCGGCCTTCCCCTGTATTTCCGCTACTGCCCCGGCAATGTCATCGACGTCACCACGCTCCAGGCGACCTTTGAGGAGCTCAGGGCCCTGGGGATCAGCACGAAGTTCGCCCTCCTCGACGCCGGTTACGGCAGCGACGAGAACTTCCGCTACATGTTCGACAGCGGGATCTCGTTTGTCACCAGAGTGCGCGAGAACCGCTCCGAATACAGGGAAGGCGTCTCCTCGGCCCTGGAAAACCTGCAAAAGCCTGAGAACCTCGTGCACTGGAACGGCAGATCACTCTATATCGCCTCATGGCAGGCGCCCATGCTCGGAGGAGAGCGCGAAGGCTGGTTCTATCTGTGCCAGGATCTTGAACGCAAGGGCATCGAAGACCGAAAGCTCATGAAAGATCACGAAGGCCTGTCCAGCGAGGAGTTCTGCTCGAAGATGGCAAGGCACGGGCTGTTCATGCTGGTGTCGTCAAGGAGGATCGCGCCTGAGAGCCTGCTTGAGACGTATTACGTCAGGCAGGAGGTCGAGCAGATCTTTGATGTTGCGAAAAATGAAGCTGGTCTGCTGCCTCTGGCCGTTCACGACGAGAAACACCTGCGCGGCCATCTGCTCGTCACGTTCATCGCCGTCATAACCGCCAAACTCATGCAGGACGCGCTCAAGGACAGCTCCTTCTCGCTGCGCGGCGCTTTGATGGCGCTGAGGAACCAGAAGTGCAAGGTGTTCGCCAAGAACGCGGTCATGCAGGAGCGGACCAAAGAGATGAAAGAGATCGCAAAGCTTCTGGGGATTGCGTGCCCGCTCACGCTGCCGATCGGAGAGATCGGCTAGGCTTGTGGCAGTACAAAAACGCGGGAATTAGAG
>DKSD01000030.1 GCA_002473165.1 Succinatimonas sp. UBA7265 | reverse complement strand
ACGTTCCCTGTGGGCGTCGCCGTGAGCTCCGAGGTTAAGGCAGGCGACTGGACGGTAAGCCCCGCAGGCGATGTCCGCGTCATCTTTGCCGCAGGGAACAAAGACGTCACCTCGTCCTTTGACTTCGGCGGCCCGGTCGGCTCTGCCGACTCCGATGTCACCGACACCGTGTCCTTTGGCGCCAGGGTCGGGCTTGACGCGCAGTACGGGCAGAGCTTCGGCTTAGGCCTTGCCTGCGAGTACCTGGGCTCCTCGAACTCCAACAACAGCCGCGTCAGTCTGAACGCGCGCTACGAGTTCTGATCTAAACACCCGCGGCTCTGAGAGCCCTGCCTTTCAGGGCCGCGTTTTCCCCGCCAAAATCCGCTGCATGAGCGCAACGGATTTTATAAGGTTAACGGCAAAACTTTTTGTCGTTCACTATACATAAAAAAGCTTCCAAATTTGGGCCCTGCGGAGCGGCCTTTTTGCGCTTTGAAGCTTTTCTTAGACGTTGAAGAGGAACTCGAAGAGATCACCGTCGTGCACGATGTAATCCTTGCCCTCGGAGCGCAGCTTGCCGGCCTCTTTGGCTCCCTGCTCGCCCTGGTACTTTATGAAGTCGTCATAGGCGATCGTCTGGGCGCGGATGAAGCCTTTCTCGAAATCCGAGTGGATCTTGCCGGCAGCCTCAGGGGCGGTGGCGCCGACCCTTACGGTCCAGGCGCGCACTTCCTTGGGGCCTGCGGTAAAGAAAGTCTGCAAGCCTAAGAGCTTGTAGCCTGCGCGGATCACGCGGTTGAGGCCGGGCTCCTCAAGGCCCATGGACTCCATGAATTCCTTGCGGTCGGCCTCGTCCATTGTGGCCAGATCGCTCTCGACGGCGGCGGACACCGGCACGACGGCCGAGCCGTCGGACTTGGCGATCTCCCTGACCTCGTCGAGGTAGGGGTTGTTCTCAAAGCCGTCCTCGGCAACGTTGGCGATGTACATCACCGGTTTCTGAGTGAGGAACTGGTAGGTGCGGATCGCCTCGAGATCGGCTTTCGTGAAGTTCACGCTGCGCAGCGGCTTGCCCTCTTCCAAAGCCGGCTTGGCCTTTTCCAGCGCCGTGACCTGGGCCAGGGCTTCCTTGTCGCCGCCAGTGCGGGCGCGCTTTTCCAGGCGCGACAGCGCCTTGTCGCAGATCTCGAGATCAGAGAGCGCCAGCTCCGTGTTTATAACCTCGATGTCGTCTTTGGGGCTGACCTTGCCTGAGACGTGGATGACGTTGGGATCGTCAAAGCAGCGCACAACGTGCGCGATGGCGTCCGTTTCGCGGATGTTCATGAGGAACTGGTTCCCCAGGCCTTCGCCTTTGGAGGCGCCCTTGACGAGGCCGGCGATGTCGACGAACTCCATGGAGGCCGGAACGATCTTCGCTGGGTGGACGATCGCGGCGATGGCGTCAAGGCGCGGATCCGGCACCGGCACGATGCCGGTGTTCGGATCTATGGTGCAGAACGGGAAGTTCTCGGCGGCGATGCCGGCCTTGGTAAGCGCATTAAAAAGCGTGGACTTGCCGACGTTGGGCAGCCCGACTATTCCGCAGTTAAAACCCATGTGTAACCTCTTGCTTGTACTGCGCCTCAGGCATTCTGGACCTGGGGCTTAAATCCGTTGATGATGTTGACGGCCCGGGCGATCCCCTGTTTGTACATGACGCCCAGGGCCTTGAGCGCGCACTGCATGGCCTCATCGATGTCGTCATGATCACCGCCAAAAGCGCGGCCTAAAACCCAGCTTATGACATCGTGCGAGGGCGGCATGCCGATGCCGATGCGCAGCCTCAGGAAATCCTGGGTGCCGCCCAGGCACGCGCTGATGCTCTTAAGGCCGTTGTGGCCGGCAAAGCCGCCGCCAAAGCGCAGCTTCATGTGTCCGGGGAGCAGATCCAGATCATCGTGCACCACGAGGATCTCGCGGCTTTGCAGCTTAAAGAACGCGCACAGGGCCTGGACAGCGCGCCCGCTTTCGTTCATAAAAGTCGTCGGAAAGAGCACGCGCACGTCATGCCCCTCAATGCTCCCGCGCCCGGTCTCCCCGAAAAATCGGGGCTCGGAGCGCAGCTCGATGCCGTATTTGCCGCACAGCTGCCTTAAAAAATCCACGCCGGTGTTGTGGCGGGTGTGCTCGTACTGTGCCCCAGGGTTGCCGAGCCCGACTATGAGCTGCGGCAGGGGAGGGTTCTTATCCGGCATAGGCGGTCACTCCGTTTTTTTCAGAAGCGCTCAGCGCCTCAAGGTGCTGCGCCGCGGTTTTGCCCGTGCCCGGGATCTCAAGATCCGCCTTCAGATCGCAAAGCGGCACCAGCACGAAGGCGCGCTGCGTCATCCGAGGGTGCGGCAGCGTCAGCTCCGGGCTCTCCATGATACGGGCATCGTATAAAAGCAGATCGAGATCTAGCGTGCGCGGGCCGTAGCGGAAATGGCGCTCGCGGTGAAAACTCTGTTCTATGCCCTGCAGCAGCTTTAACAGCGGCAAAGGCTCAAGCGCGGTCTCGCAGCAGGCGGCCGCGTTTAAGAAATCAGGCTGATCTGTATAGCCCCAGGGTTTGGTTGCGTAAAAGGGCGAGCATTTGACGGCGCTTACGCCGCCAGATCCTGCAAGCACCCTGAGGGCACCCCGCAGGGTGCCCTCGCGATCCCCGAGGTTTGATCCCAGGGAAATAAAAGCGCGCGCCATCAGGGCTCCAGGTGCATGGAGGCGCGCCAGGCGCGGGCGCGGGCCAGGCGATCCTGGCGCTCGGCGTCCGTGTCGTCGGCAAACTCCTCTGAGGCGAGGTCGCGGCTCTTAGGCGCCTCGGCGCGCTGCTGTTCTTTTAAGGCGCGGCGCTCGGAGCGGCGTTCTTCGCGCTCCTGGTTCTTGGCGGCGCGCACGTGGGCGCGCGAGGCGCTCTCGTCGTAATAGGGCTGCCAGAAATCAACATAGGGCTGCAAATAGGGCTCGAAGCGGGCGCGCAGCCTGAAGATGTCAAAGCCGCCGCGGAAGAGCTGCCTTGAGGCGATCGACGCCACTTCCTCGGGATCATCGATGTCGAGGAACTGCAGCTGCAAAGACCACATGGAGCGGATGCTCTCGGCGATGCCAAAAGGGATGGCGGTCACGGCATTCTGGGCGCGCAGCACCGCGGGGCAGGCCAGATCGGCAAGCTCGCGCAGCGAGGCCGCATCGACGACGCTCTCGTTGAGATCGCGCATCCTGAAGAGCTCTGACTGGAATTTCGACCAAAGGATCACGGCGTACAGGAAGTGCGGCATGTTGCGCTTCTGCCCGGCAAAACGCTCATCGGAGCTCTGTAAGGCGTATTCGACGAAGCTGTTGAACACCGGATTGTCGAGGAATTCTCCAAGACCCGGGAAGAGTATTTCAAAGATGCCGTAGGAGCGCAGGATGTGGTAGCTCTCAAGGCCGTGGCCGGTTAAGAAGAGCTTGTTTACTTCCTCGAACATACGGGCGTTTGAGACCTGGCGCAGCAGCACGGCCATGGAGCGGATCGGCTTTGCGGTGCGCTCTGAGATCTTAAAGCCGAGTTTGGCGGCAAAGCGCAAGGCGCGGATCATGCGCACCGGATCTTCAAGATAGCGCTTTTGCGGATCGCCGATGATGTCGATGACGCCGCGGCGCAGATCATAGATGCCGGCGTGGTAGTCGATGAGCTGCCCGGTCTTGAGATCGTAATAGATGGAGTTGATGGTGAAGTCACGGCGATCGGCGTCTTCCTCGATGCTGCGGCCGTAAATGTTGTCGCGCACCAGCATGCCGGTGTCGGATGTCTGGTGCTTGAAAGAATCGTGTTTGGGTTCCTGGTTTGACCTGAAGGTCGTGACCTCGATGATGTCGCGGCCGAACACTACGTGGCAGATTTTAAAGCGGCGACCGATGATGCGGGAGTTCGAGAACACGCGCCTTACCTGCTCGGGCGTTGCGTTCGTGGAGACGTCGAAATCCTTGGGGGTCTTGCCGGTGAGCAGATCGCGGATGCAGCCGCCGACGAGGTAGGCCTGATAGCCGGCCTTGCGCAGGCCTTCCAAAACGGTGATGACCTGCTGGGGAATGTCCCTTCTGGTGATGCGGTGCATCTTGCGGTCCAAAACCAGGCGGCTTGAACCGTGTTTGTCTACCTCAGCCTTGTTCTTTTTGAGGATCTTGTCGAGATCCGAAAGCGGGAGAGTAATTTTAATTGCCTCGGAAAATTATCAGCCGTCAGGCGGTCTTTGCCATTGTTCGGCTCAGTCGGATTAAGCAGTGCTGTTTTTAGAATGTGCGCATTATAGCACAGCAAATCAAGGCGCCCGGACCGGGCGCCGGCCGCGTCAGGACGCGGTTTTTGCGCCTGCGCCGGCCTTATCTGAAAAAACCGGAACAGCGGATTTTTTAGGGACTTTTAAAAGGTCAAAACGCGCCGCGGCGCGCGCAAGGATCGCGCGCGGCTCCATGGACGGTTGCAAATCATCTGTCTTTTGGCCTAAAAAGCGCAGCGCTTCTATGAGGGCCTGCGCGGGCGAGAAGAGTTCGAGCACCGGCGCGGCGCGGTTTTGCTTTGAGAGTTTGAAGTTCTGATCCTCCATGGCAAGCGGCAGGTGCAGGTAATGAGGGCAGGGAGCGCCAAGCGCCTTGCACAGCGCCATCTGGCGCACGGTCACATACACAAGATCCTGGCCGCGCACCACCTCGGTCACGCCGGTGCGGATGTCATCGGCGACGCAGGCTAAGTTGTAGGAGATGATCCCGTCTGCGCGCTTTAAGGTGAGGAAATCGTAGCGGTCATCAAACTCCACCCGGCCCAAAAGCGCATCGTCAAAACCGCGCTCAAGCGGGAAATCGGGCTTAAAGCGCACAGACATGCCTGAGGTGTCCTCAGGGGGCTCATGCCTTAAGTAACATTTGCAGGGCGAGTGCCTGAGGCTTTTGCGGGTGCAGGAGCACCAGAAGGCCAGGCCTTTTCCCATCAAAGCGGCGATTTGGCTTTCATAAAAGGGGATCTCGTATCTTTGAGTGAGGATTTCCCCGTCATGGTCAAAGCCCAGAGTTTCGATTTCAGAGATGATGCGTTCTGCCATGCCCTCAGGGCAGCGCGGCGCGTCGAGATCCTCAATGCGCAGCAGAAACCTGCCTCCCCGGGAGCGGGCGCGCAGCCAGGAGCCTGTGAGGGCGATAAGCGAGCCGAAATGGAGCGGCCCGCTGGGGGTGGGGGCGAAGCGGGTTACGTACACGGCGCAGATATGACAATGCCCGCCTTGAGTGAGGCGGGCATGGAGCGTCAGGCTTTGATCAGCCTTCGAGCTGCTTTTCCTTGATCTCTGCCAGGGCTTTGCAGTCAACGCACAGATCGGCGGTCGGGCGGGCCTCAAGGCGCTTGATGCCGATCTCCTCGCCGCACTGCTCGCAGTAGCCGAACTCGTCGTTGTCGATCTTCGTGAGCGTCTTTTCGATCTTCTTGATGAGTTTGCGCTCGCGATCGCGGGTGCGCAGCTCCAGGGCGAACTCCTCTTCCTGGGAGGCGCGGTCAAGCGGATCTGGGAAGTTGGCCGCTTCGTTCTTCATGTGGCCGACAGTGCGGTCAACCTCGGAGCGCAGCTGATCGCGCCAGGCGGTGAGGATCTTGCGGAAGTGATCCTTCTGCGCCTCGTTCATGTACTCTTCGCCGGGTTTGGGCTCATAAGGTTTGACGCCGGCAATAGCTAAAGGACCCATGTTCTCCAAATTGGATCCTGACTTTTTCTCTTTGGCGGCCATACAACATCCTTAGCTGCGCAAACGCAGCTGTAAATTGCAGTCTGTTCAGTTAATAGTCACGCACAGGAATGACGTTTTCAGTGAGCGCCTTGTCTCCGGTGCGGGGATCGGACAAGCCCGGATCCCGTCCGCGGCGCTTTGCTGACAATTCCGCCGCGGCTTGCATGAGACCGTCTGAGCCGGTCTTCATAGAGGCTAGATTATGCGTGAACGCCAAAAAGCATGCAAGTGAAGCGCTCAGGAATTTGATCTCTGCCGCCTTCGTCTGACAAGTTTGTGCGCTGGCAGTCAAAACCGCAGTTCCAAGTTGAGTTTTTTTCGCGGCAAATTAGCGATTTTGCGGCCTCAGCCCGCGTTTTTCTCAGGCTGCTCCGTGAAGGTGCGAAACGAGGTTATGCCTCCCTGGTTTTTGTCTTGGGATCGGTTCGCCTGTGACCGGGGAAAAATTTGGGTCAGTCCTAAATTCTGT
>DKSD01000065.1 GCA_002473165.1 Succinatimonas sp. UBA7265 | reverse complement strand
TGTCTACTCATGAAAGGGCTGTACCCCGGCCGCTCTGCTGGCCCATGTCACCGCCCGCAAGTGCTACGGCCCTAAAGTCACCGCTGAGAAATGCCCGACCAATCTGCTGGAGAAAGGCGGCTTAGGCTCGATCACCGAGCAGCTAATTAAGACCCGCCCGGATGTCACCATGGGCGGCGGCATGAAGACCTTCAATGAGGTCGCCGTGGGCGGCAAGTATGCCGGCAAGACCCTGCTCGAGCAGGCCAAGGCTGAGGGCTTTAACGTCGTCACCACCGCTTCTGAGATGGAGAAAGTCAGCGCTGCCGATCAGAAGAAGCCGCTCTTAGGCCTCTTCGTGGACGGCAACATGCCCACCATCCTCGACGGCCCGCAGGCTTCCCTGCACGGCAACCTCGACAAACCGGTCGTCCAGTGCGAGGCCAACCCCAAGCACACCAAGGACATGCCTGAACTGGCTGCCATGACCAAGAAAGCCATTGACCTCTTAAAAGTTAACAAGAACGGCTTCTTCCTGCAGGTTGAAAGCGCCTGCATCGACAAGCAGGCCCACGCCGACAATCCTTGCGGCCAGTTCGGCGAGACTGTGCAGTTAGACGCCGCCGTCCAGGCTGCCTTAGAGTTTGCCCGCAAAGACGGCAACACCCTGGTCATCGTCACTGCCGACCACTCACACGCCACCCAGATCGTCTATCCTGACGCCAAGGCTCCTGGCTTCACCGAGGCTGTCATGACCAAAGACGGCGCTCCGATGGCTATCTCCTACGGCAACTCCGAGGATGTCAACAACTCCGGCCACACCGGCGCCCAGCTGCGCGTTGCCGCCTACGGCCCTGCCGCCATCAACTTCATGGGTCTTACCGATCAGTCCGACATGTTCTTCACCATCAAGAACGCCCTCGGCCTGTAAGCTGATTTCAGCCTAAAACATGCAAAGCCCGCTTATGCGGGCTTTTTTGCTTTTACGGTAAAGCTAGCATTCCATTTAATTATTTGATTTTAATAGATTGTAGCTATCGACTTAAACCGAAAGTCGTGGAAATCTGCCTTTTTTGAGCACATTTCCACGACTTTCAGCTCAAGTGGATCAAAATAACCTGTTAATGGCTCTCTCACCATTGACGGCAAATGGCGAATGGCAACGAATTTCCCGGCATTTTGACAAAAGCCCCGGCCTGACGGCCGGGTTTTGACAGCAGGATCTGAGAATTTACTCGTGATCCTCAGGCTGGGGAGCCACTCTGAAGCGCTCGATTCCGGAGACGCCTGCGGTTGCAGGCTGCTGCACCTGCCGCGGCGCAGCCGCGGTGTTTTCACTGTTTTCCAGATCCAAAAGCGGCCGTATGTCCTTATGGGGCGGCGGGCAGAGCTTTTCAGCAAGTTCGCCCCAGTTGCTCCTGCCCATGGCGGCCATCAGGCCGAAATCAGCGTATTTCTTCATGCGCTCTTTATAAGAGCTGACGCCGCCTTCGTGCAGGCCAAGTTTCAGCATATGGCCGTTGAGACCGTTGCCCAGCAGCCCCGGAGGCGTTCTGATGACGCGGTTGTCTGACACCGTATCTGATCTCCATAACCTACAAAACACCCTGTTGAGGGCCTCTTGACGGGGCAATACAATGGAAGCGTTCCCTAAGGGCGCTCTTTAAAAATCAGCATGGAAAGCGGCGCGCAGGCTGCGACGCCGCGCAGCGAAGCGGTCAGAGATCTTCTTCGTATTCGTCGGGAGGCAGTGTGAGGTTCGCTCTTCTGAGCCTGCCTGCGGCGTAGTCGAGCGGCGACAGCCCTTCATAAGGAATGTCGTCGGTGACGCAGTGATAGCGATCGTCAAACAGCGAGAACCTGATCTTTTCTTTAGTGCCGTCTTCTTTGGTGATCTCGCCGACAGGCTCAGGAGGGGCCGTGAACGTCTGGATGGAGATCCCCGCCCTGATGCGGCGCTCCTCGCACCTGAACTTAACCTCCGAGGTCAGCCAGGTCAGATAGTCAAGGAAGTTCACGCCGTTGAGTTTGCAGGTCATGCGCAGCGATTCGAGCACCGCCGCGGCCTGGTGGCCGCAGAGGGTTTTGAAGTAAAAGCTGGTCTTGCGGTGCACGGCCGAAGGGCGCAGCGAGCGCTCGGCGCGGGAGTTGGAGATGTTCACGGCGCCGTCAAGCAGGAAGGCGCGGAATTTGGGCTCGCCGTTCAGCAGATAGCAGACCGCAGAGGCCCAGCCTGATCCTTCTGACTTGCAGCCGTAAAAGAGATCATGGACGGGATCATACTTGTACGTGATGTGCGAGCGCGGATCTTCGGCGATGCTCTTGGCGGTGTCGAACACGGCGTCAAGGACAGGAGCGATCTCCTCGCGGCGGTACCTGAGGATCTCCACGGGATCTTCGTTTTTGACGGAGTCCTCCATGTCTGCGATGTTCGAGAGCAGCATGGACAGATCGAGGAAGCGCAGTATAAGGCTGTCAGGTTCCGGCTCCTCCGGATGCGCGGCGAACCAGGCTCTCAGGTTTTCGTCGAAGTGTCTGTGATCATGCCTGCCGATTGCGGCTCTGAAAGCCTTGTAAAGCCCCATGCGGCGGATCTCGTCGCGAAAGCGCCTGTAGGCGTGGGTGTGGCAGCCGCAGAGAGTCAGCAGCCCGCAAAAGCGCTTTTTGAAGCTCTCGGCCGCGCAGTCGTAGCCTGCGTAGGCGTCGCATATGAGATATTCAAGCGCGCAGGCTTTGGCGCCGGGATCAAACATGCGCAGGAACTCCGGGGCGGCGCGCGACGCCGCGCCGCAAAACAGCGCCAGCTGTTCCCGCTCCTTGTCGCCTGACACCAGCGCCCACAGGTATGCCTGGCGGGTTGAACCAGGCTCCGCTCCTTCGGCCACCCTGATTGGCGTCTCGTCGGCGTGCGCAACCCTGACGCGGTCCGTGAACAGCCTGCGGATCTCTCTGTATGCGGGGTATGCAATCACCCTGGCGAATTTGTTGAGCCCGTCAATGTCCGCGCCCGGCGACATCCCCAGCCCCGAGAGGGTTTCGCCAAGCGCCCCGGCGCGGCGTTTGGCCATGAGGCCTTCGCAGTACATGCACGCAACGGCGCAGGCGGTGAGCTGGCTGAACTTTCCTCCGGCGTAAAGCGGCCTTGAATCATACAGCGCTCCGAACTTCCCGTCGTAAAGCAGCGGATCCAGCGAGAGCCTGCCTTTGTAATAAAGCAGCCGCTTCAAAAGCCCGGGCGGCCAGCGCAGGGAGTTGAACTTTTCCTTTTCGCATTCGCCAAGCTTCCCGCCTTCGCGGGCGAGGGCAAACTCCACGGGCAGATCTTTGAGATCGCCTGTCGGGCAGTCCCGCTTTCCCCAGTCATCAGGCAGATCCGGATCGTCAAGCGAAACCTGCGCGCCTTCGGCGGTGACGCCCGCCGAGGATCGGCCAGGTCGCGACGTTCGCCGAGTGCCTGACGCCGCTGCAGTCTTCCTGAAAGACGATTGTGCAGACTTTGATCTGTGCCGTCGCGGTCGCGGCGGCGTTGAAAACCGTGTAAGCCTGATCCTGGGATTTGAGCGGGTGCGCCGTTTTAAGTCTGCCTGAGATTTGATCAAAAAACAGGTTCTTTGCCAGCTCGGCGCGGATCGCTGCAAGGCGCAGATCTTTTTGGCGGCGCCTGACCGGGGCTTTGGGGCGGCTCTTTCTGCGGCGCTGTTTGCGGATCCCTGCGCCTTGCTGGTCTTTGGCATGGTGCCCCGGGCCTTCGCCTGACGGCGCGGCGTTTTCCTCAGGGGCGGGGAAGCCGCCGGCTCCGGGGGCCGGAGCGCCGGTCTCTTCCGCCTTTGCGGTTTCGGCCTTTTGGAGCTCCTCGATGCGCGCGATGTCCTTTGCCACCGCGTCGTTGGCCGCGCCGGCCTTTTTTGCCGCCCGGTTCAGCGATTCAAAACCCGTCTGGCGGCGCTCCGTGTCCCGGCACAGATCTTCATACGCCTGTTCAAGCGCGGTCATGATCCTCTGCCCGCCTTCCGAGGCGCCGGCTTCGGGATCCGGTTCATTGTCGCTGTCTCCGGCGGTCTTTGAGGATTTAAACACCTCCTCGCGCAGCCTCATGACTTCGCTGATCAGCCCGAGCGCCGACGAGAGGCTGCCGCGCAGCCATTCGCGCAGCGGCCTCTCGTCGGCGTCCGGATCTCCGATCCCCGCAGGGACGCTCTGCGGCCGCATGCAGACGCGCGGCGCCTGCCTGAGACCCGCGGCCCTTACGGCTTCGGCAAAGCGCGCGATCACGCCGAGCAGCAGCGTGTGCTTCTCTTCAAGCCCCGCGCAGCGCGCCCGCAGGCCGGAGTCGTTTTGCGCCAGGCGCTTTTGCAGATCCGCGATCTTCAGATCCCGATCTTTGAGCATGAGCTCCTGCGCCTCGTTCAGCCCCCTGAGCCTGGCGATCTCCGAGCGCGCGGCTGCCAGATCCCGGCTCAGCGCGGAGATCTCATCAGGCGGCGCGCCCGCGGGCGCGGCTGTTCCTTCCATGCTCAGCGTTCCCCGCCGTCAGCGCCTTTGCGCGGCCTGCCGAAACGGTCAAAGAGCCTGCGGTAGTCCTCCATGGTGTAGAACCTGCCGTCTTTGATCCTGCCCAGGTAGTCATACGAGTATTTTCGTTTGCCGGCGTCGCGCGAGGTGTGTATGACGGCGACGTAGACCGTGGCCTTATTGGCGCCGGTTCTGACGACGGTGGCCTCCGGGGGCAGATCAGAAGGAAGCCCCTCTATGCCGTCAAAGCAGGCGCGCCTTTTGAGCGACACGGGCTTCCTGCGCTCGTATTTGCGCTTTTGAGGGTTCTCAGGCAGCCCGCGCTTTTTGCCGGCGCGGTCGTAAAGCTTCCGGTATTCCTCAAGGGGCAGGTAAACGCCGTTTACAGCCTTGCCGATGAGGACGTTTTTGCCAACGGGGTTTCCGCGGTAAGGCGAAAGCTTCATGACGTCGAGGTGGGGGCAGGTTTTGCCCTGAGGCGGATAGACATGGACGCCGCGCTCCCTGGGGAGGTTCCTGATTGCGGCGCACTGTTCATCTGAGAGGTATCTGGTGTTCATTAAAAGCCGTCCTGTGCTAATTCCCAATCAACACATATATGATAGACGGCTTTTGTTTAAAAATCAAGGAATTTTTGCGATTTTTGCAACTTTAACTCCTTTGATTTCAATAAGTTAAAATAAATTTTTAAAGAGCTTAACTGGCTGTTTCACATGGAGTTTTTAAGCGCCGAAAACACCTCCGGCGTTCCCAGGGGCGCGCTCCCTTTTTGCAAAAGCAACAGCAGCTCGCGCCGCGTAAGCGACGACACCCCCTCGCAGGCCCTTTTGAGGCTCGCCCTCAGCGCGCCCCGGGCAAACAGCACCCTCACGGTCAGCGAGTAGCCGTATGCGTCGATGTGGAACAGCCGCAGCCGGTTCATGCGCCGGTTCGTCATCAGCACCCACAGCTCGCTCTCTCCGTCCCACTCAAAGCCCAGATCTCCCGAGAGCAGCCTGGCGTAGAGCTTAAGCGGCCCCTCGCCGCCGTTCTGGGGAGTTCCTATAAGCAGCATCCTGCCGCTTTCAAGCGCCGCACATGTTTCGTCAGTCATTTCCGCAGACGCCTCCGCGCTTCAGCGACAGCAGCACCGCCGTGATTTTCGCCACGGCGTCGGCCTCGCTCCCGTCCGAGGTCCACGAGACGCTCGCGCCCCCTGCGGTGATCTTCACCTCGCGCAGCGGGCGCGGGGCGTTTTGAGCCTCGCACAGGGTGAACAGCTCCGGGCACACGGAGCCCGAGTGGTTGGCGGGATTGGCCACATAGGCGTTGAGCCCCGCGGCGCCTTCGGGCTCGGGCAGCTTCCCGTGCACGGCAAAGATCACCGCGCGCTCCATCCAGCGCGATGCCGACAGCGGGTTGATCCCCGCGGCCTTGCCCAGCGCCGCGGCGTTAAGCGCCCGGCCTTCTCTGTAAAACTCCGCGGCTGCCCTGAGAAAGCCGGCCCAGCCGTCGCGCCTGCCGCGGCGCCCTTTGGGCTTTGCCTCAGGCTCAGCCGCCTGCGGCTTTTGCGGCGCGCTCTCTGCTTTGGCAGGCTGCGGCTTTGGAATAACCACTTCGACGTGTTCTTCGCCGCGACCCTGAGAGGCCAGGGCTTCCGCCGCTTTGGCCGCGGCGTGCTCGCGGCGCTTTTGCATGAAGCCTGCGCCGAAATAGCGCGACGCCACATCGTAAACCATGGTGCGCCCGACGTGCAGGCTCCCCCTGATGGTTTCAACCGGCAGATCTGTTTTGATCAGCGCCGTCAGGATCGCTTTGTGTCCGAGATCCGTGACCGGTAAATGGTCGTTTTAGAGCCACTAACTTCCGAAATTTGATTTTGTACCATAAGCCTGTGCCGGATGCGGTGCGGGCTTTTCAGTCCAAAGCCGCGGCGGGCGCCCTGCCC
>DKSD01000090.1 GCA_002473165.1 Succinatimonas sp. UBA7265 | reverse complement strand
ACGTTCCCTGTGGGCGTCGCCGTAAGCGCCGAGGTTAAGGCAGGCGACTGGACGGTAAGCCCCGCAGGCGATGTCCGCGTCATCCTTGCCGCAGGGGACAGGGACGTCTCCTCGTCCTTTGACTTCGGCGGCCCGGTGGGCTCTGCCGACTCCGATGTCACCGACACCGTGTCCTTTGGCGCCAGGGTCGGGCTTGACGCGCAGTACGGTGAGAGCTTCGGCTTAGGGCTTGAGTGCGAGTACCTGGGCTCCTCGAACTCCAACAACAGCCGCGTCAGTCTGAATGCGCGCTATGAGTTCTGACTCTGATTAAGGCCGCGCCCTGCGGCCTTGTGAAATTTTTGAAGCGATCCTGCAGCGATGCCGGATCGCTTTGGTTTATACAGCGCCAGGATTTTATTTGTCATCGAGGATCAGGGCGCTTTTCCGGAAGAGCGCTTACTCCCGCGTCATCAGCATGCCCAGCGCCAGTTCGTAAATCTGTTTCATCTGATCAAGCGAGCGCAGCGTGACATGCTCGTTGGCGCTGTGGATGCTGGCGGTAACCGGGCCGAACTCGATGCACTGCGCGCCTAAGGGGGCGATGAAGCGCCCGTCGGAGGTGCCGCCTGAGGTCGTGAATTTTGGAGCCGCGCCCATGACGCGGGTGACGCACTCGCGCATGACGTCAAGCAGCCTGCCTTCCTTGGTTAAAAACGGCAGGCCTTCGTGATCCCACTTGAAATCGCAGCGGATCCCGAGCTTCTTAGCCATACCTTCAAAGTGATCCTTGAGCTTGGCGTAGTTTTGCAAATCGTTGTAGCGGAAGTTGCAGCGCATGACGCATGAGCCTGGGACGACATTGTCGGCGCCGGTGCCGCAGTGCACGTTTGAGACCTGGAACGAGGTTGGCGGGAAGTAATCCGAGCCCTGATCTATAGGGGTGTCGAGCATGGCGCATACCAGGCGCGCGGCGTGGTGAAACGCGTTGTCACAGCTCTCGGGCACCGCCACGTGGCCCTGGATGCCGTGCACGGTCACAGTGACATTGCAATCGCCGCGGCGGCCGTTCTTGATCTCATCGCCAAACACATTCACCGAGGATGGCTCGGGGATGAGGCACCAGTCAGGCACGAGATCGTGCGCCTTTAAATATTCGGCGACATAAGGCACGCCGCCTTTGGCGTCGCCCTCTTCATTGGAGGTCACCAGCAGCCCGACCGTGCCGGGGTGGCGCGGATGGGAGGCGACATAGGCGCAAAGCGCCGTGACTGCGGCGGCGTCGCCGCCTTTCATGTCGGCGCTGCCGCGCCCGAAGAGGCAGTCCTCGCCGTCAAGCTTTACGATCTCGCCTGAATAGGGATCATGAGCCCACTGCGAGAGCTCGCCCTCGGGCACGACATCGGTGTGCCCTAAGAACATCGCAAACGGCCGGCCGCGCCCATGGAGGGCGAGCAGGTTCACCGTGCCTGAGTCTTCAATAGTCATGCACGTAAACCCCGACTGCTTAAGCCTGTCGGCAAGCAGGGCCTGGCAGCCGTTGTCATCAGGGGTTACGGAGCGGATGCGCACAAGAGCCTGTGCGAGCTTTTGGGTTTCAGACAGTTCCATTTTTTAAGATCTTCAAAGTAAGTTCATCGCGCTTTCCGCCAAAAAAGCGGTCAAGCGCCTGTGAGAATTCTGGATGCTCCCTGCCGCATACCGCCTCAAAGAGCGTCAGGCACGAGCAGAGCTTGAGATCGTCAGGATAGCCCATGATCTCTGAGGGATCAGAGGAGGGCAGGGAGAGCAGGGCGCGCGTGATCTCGAGGAGCCGCGGGCCTAACAGCGGATCGTCCATATAAGCACGGGCCTCGGCGGCGCCGTCTATGCCGTAGTACTGCGCCATATCGCTCAGGCCTAAGCCTTTTAGCTGCGGGAAGATGTACCACATCCAGCAGCTTTGTTTGATCCCGCCTTTGATCTCACAGAGCGCCCGCGCAAAGTCGCCCTCCTGGGCGGATTTAAAACGTGAAAGATCAGCCATGAAAGCCTCCATACCTGATTGTAGCGCGTAAGCGGCGCGATCGCAGTCATATACCCATGAGCGCGCGCACTGCACGCAGATGGCGCCCCTGTGCTATCCTTTGCAAAACGGAGAAACATTTCACGACATGCCCAGACTCGCATCCCCTCAGCTTCTGCATTCATTCTTAAATCCGCTCTACGCCTTAGGTTCAGTCGGCTTCTACTTTAAAGTGCTCTTTCGCATGAGGGGCACAGGATTTCTGTATCTGCTGCTGTGGTGCGCGCTTTTGGCTCTGCCTGCCGCCTGGCGCTCGGACCAGGTCATGGACTATCTGCGCGCGCTTAACATCCCGCAGCTCGTGGCGCAGCTGCCGGCCTCTTACCTGAATTCGCAGGGCGTGCTCACCCCTGAGGATCCCAAAGACGATTTCCTGCTCTTAAAAAACGAGGCGGGCGCCCCGGCGATCGCCTACAACCCGGGCGGCAAAGCCCTTGAGGGGGAGGCGCTTGAGGCTCCGGTCGAGTTCGGCGCCGAGTTCGTGCGCATCCGCACCTCCAAAGGCCCGGTCGAGCTGCCTTATTCGGGGTTTTTTGAGCTCAACACGACTTTTCACCCCGCGCAGCTTGCCGGCATGCTCGACGCGCTTTTGAGCATCGGCGCGCAGACGGTATGGTCGGTGCTTGTGCTGTGGTTTTTCTTTATCCTGGCCTTCAACTCGCTGCTCGATGCCTGCATCGCGCGCTTTGTGATGCTCGCCTTCTTTAAGATCCGCACGACGTTTTTGTGCGCTCTCAGGCTGTGCTGCTATGCCAACACCGCTGTGGGGGTGCTGCTGTGCTCGCAGTTTTTCGTGTCGTTCCCGCTCTCCTATACCGTGATGGTGCTGGTGCCGCTTATCTACATCGTGCTGTTCTCGCGCCTGTTCCGCCTCGAGCTCTCACGCGAGGGCGTAGAGGGCTTTGCCAAAAAGTACGCGCCAGGCGCTGTTCCTCCGGCTGGCCGCAAAGCCTTTGACTCTTCCGCCTACGACGGTTCGATGTACCGCCGCGAGCAGGAGCGCCGGGCGCGCGAGGAACAAGGCCAGGGCGGCAAGTCCGATCTGCCTGAGGATCCTCTGTCCCAGGAGCTTGCGGCGCGGGAGCAAAAACAAAATACGGATCGCCCCGCCGCCTTTGCAAAAGCCGCGCCGGGCGGAGAGGGCAAAGATCCGCATGGGATGCCGGAGGATCCCGGCGTCAAGCCGCAGGGCGGCGCTGACAACCCGCAGAATCCCCGGGGCGGCGGCCCCGGCGGCTCGGGATTTTTTGAGGCCTGATCATGCATGCAGCGAATATTCTGAAAAGCCTGGCCGCGGCGCTTATGCTCTCCTGCGAGGGCGCGCAGGCCCTTGAGGTTACCGTGGACAACCAGACCGCGACGTCGGCGGCTTTCGCGTTCTCCTATTTGGACAAAGAGAGCAAGGCCTGGACGGTCACGGGCTGGTTTAACGTCGGCCCCAAAGCGCAGGGGGTCATCGATCTGCCCTCTGACAACCCGCTTTACTATCTCTACGCCGAGTTCTCCAACGGCAAAAAGATCGAAGGCGGCGAGGGCGCGGTGACGCTCAAGGTGCAAAACCGCTCGTTCTCCTGGCCTCAGGATCAGATGCCGGACAAACGCGTGCGCGAGGTCAGTTTCGTCAGGGCGCGCGGCACGGGCGGCAAAGCCACGGTGCGGGTGAAATAAACTCTCCGTGCTTTTGCGCACGCCTTTGCGGTCCTGCTGTTTTGGCTTTGCGGGCGTATTGTTACATGAGTGTGTAAGCTCTCCCGCAAATTTGCGAAAAAGCATTTGCGCCAGGGCGCGATTTCGTATTAATTGAGGGCATAAGATCAAGAAGTCCCACACGGACCCCATCCCTTAAAACCTATAAACAGCCGCCTTGGGAGGCGGCGCATGAACATACAGCAGGCGGGCTTTCCATGATCAGCGCAAATGACGTATCAGAGCGGATCCGCAATTTAGGCGAGGGCATAGCCAAATCCGCGCGGGAGCAGGATCCTGACGCCTCAGTGGGCGAATTCATCAAAGACGCCGGCATCTGTGTCGGCTCATCGGCGGTTTACATTTACACCATTACGGCGCCTGACGCCTACAGGTGCGATTTTTTCTGGAGGGCAGGCGAGGTCTCAGATCGCGGCGGGCGCACGCTGGAGCCGGGCTTCCTGCCGCAAAGCTGGCGCGAAAAACTGGAAAACCGCCAGACGGTGTTCGCAGACCGCGGCGCGTCATCCGACGGCGGCGCCGCCGCGCTCTCGCGCCTGAACCTCGATTCCGTTGTGATCTGCCCCGTCATGCTCGAGGACGCGCTCTGCGGCTTCGCGGCCTTCTGCAACCCTGCGGAAAAAACGCCCGGGAGCGAGGCGCTCTACGGGATCGCCGCGGCCTATATAGGTGTGCTCCTGCGCCACCGCCGCAACAACCGCTTTATCGATGAGGTGACCCATTATGATGAGGTCACCGGCCTCTTCAACTTCAGCGTGTTCCTGCACGCCTTAAGCGATTTTCTCCACGATCTGCGCCACGGCCGGCATCCCGGGCGCTGGGCGCTTGTGTGCTTTAACATCAGCAGGTTCAAGCTCTTTAACAGCCAGTACGGCTACGCCGCGGGCAACGATCTGCTGCGCAACGCCGGCTCGATCATCAGCGAGGCCTCAGGCGGGCGCCTGGTGACGCGCGGCACGGCCGACCGCTTCTACTGCCTCTGCCGCGACGAGCAGGCCGAGGAGCTCGTGCGCTCCGTCCACAAGAGCATGGGCGATTCCGCGTTCGGCCGCGTTGACGTCTATGCGGGGATCTGCACGCTCACGGGGGATCGGAGCGAGAACGAGACGGCCGTCGAGTACGCGCAGATCGCCTGCGGCTGCGCGGCCGGGGATTTTGAGAATTACTTCCGCCGCTTCTCCATGGACATGGCCGATGGCGTCAGGCGCAACGACTACATCATCAAGCACGCCGCGCAGGCCGCCGAAAAAGGCTGGATCCGCGTGTTCTATCAGCCGGTGTATAACAGCTTAAGCGGCAGGATCGTCTCCTACGAGGCGCTCTCGCGCTGGGATGATCCGGTAAACGGCTTTTTAAGCCCCGGCGAGTTCATCCCGGTGCTCGAGAAGGCGCACCTGCTGAGCATCATCGATCTCTGCGTGCTCGCGCAGGCCTGCGCGTGGATCCGGGAGTGCGAGGAGCGCGGCCGCAGCGTCCACGTCTCCGTGAACCTCTCAAGGACTGACCTCACCGTGCCGAAGATCCACGAGCGCATCAACGCGATCTTAGACAGCGCCGGCGTCGGGCGCGACTGCGTGGCCTTTGAGATCACGGAGTCGGCCCTGGTAAACCACGAGGAGCTCATCGGCGAGCACATCGCGAAGTTCCACGCTGACGGCTACCAGGTGTGGCTTGACGATTTCGGCAGCGGCTACAGCTCGCTCAACGCGCTGCAGCGCTTTGACTTCGACGTCATCAAGCTCGACATGATGTTTTTGCGCAACCCGACGCACCGCACTCCGGATATCCTCACGGACGTCATCGACATGTCAAAGCGTCTGGGGCTGCCCTGCATCACCGAGGGCGTCGAAACGCAAAAGCAGCTGGAGCTGCTCATGAGCATGGGCTGTTTCTACGCCCAGGGCTTTTACATCTCCAAGCCCCTGCCGCCTGCGGATCTCGTGACGCTGCTCAAGGGCAAGGGCTGTGAAAACGAGACTCCCGAGGATCGCCTCTTTTACGGGGACATCGCCCGCATCAACATCAATTTCAGCTCCGAGCCCTATATCGGCAAAGGCTATGAGGCGCAGGGCGATCCGCGCATGGTCACGGTCGTGATCCAGGAAAACGGTGCGCTTAAGACGGTGTACACGAGCGAAAAAGGCCGGCAGTGGCTGGCGCTCAAAGGCCTCAGTCAAGCGCAGGCCGAGCGCGAGAACACCGCAGGCTCAGAGGATATCTTCCTGACGCTGCGCGACGGCATAGGCAGGCTCAAAGAGCGCGGGCAGAGCGTCACGGAGTTCGTGCAGGACGAGTTCTTCACCGGGTTGATGAAGATCCAGTTGATCTGCGTGCGCGGCAACCGCCGGGCCTTTCTCATCACCTCGCGCAGCAGCGACAGCATCACGTCCGATTTCAGCTTCGACGATTTCGCCTCGGGGATCCCCGGCGCCGTGCTCATCTGCAAGGCCATAGGCGAAGGCCGGGTGGTCTACGCCAACGACAGGTGCGTAAAGCTCTTTGGCTGCGACAGCGTGGCCGAATTTAATGAGTTTTCCAGGGACGGTCTGCGCGCGCTCGTGCACCCTGACGATCTCAAAACGGCCGAAAGCACGCTGTGGGCGCAGCTCAATGATCCCCGGGGCACGAGATCCGCAAGCTCCGTGTACCGCATCATCAGCAAGGACGGCGCGGCCAAAACCGTGCTGTGCGCAGGCCAGATCATCCGCCACCGCGTCTACGGCGACATCTTTTTTGCCGTGCTCTTTGAGCGCAGCGCCCAGACGAGCATCTGGCGCAACTCGATGCTGCATCTGAAAAAAGATCCGGCTACCGGGCAGCCTGAGTTCACGTCGCCTGAGATCTCGGGAGTGCTGTTGGAGCTCTCGCTGCACTGCTATAAGGTCAGGCTTGTCGATCCGGTGAAGAAGAAATCCCTGGAGGCCGGTAAGTCCGGTGTTTTAAAGGAGATGCCGGGCCTGTGCTTTGACATCTGGAAGCGCGGGACGCGCTGTAAAAACTGCGTGTCGCTTAAAGCGCTTGAGACCAAGGGCGAGGCTGTCAGGCTTGAGCTCTCGGAGGGCGCGCTCTTTATCGTGTGCTCGCAGTATGTGACTGTGGACGGCAATCCCGGGGTGCTTGAGACGATCTACAGGGCAGGTGACGGGGAACTCGTGCGCTCTGACACCCGCGACGCGGTGTTAAAGTTCCTTACTGAGGGCCTGTAGCATTTTTAAAAACAAGGAGAAAAATCCCATGTTCTGCTTTGCCAAAGACCGCGTTTTTGAGAAGACCGCGCCTGGAGTTGAGCGCGCGATCCTCGTGCACGAGGGCGCCATGATGTGCGTGGAGAACCGCTTTGAAAAAGGCGGGGTCGGGGCCATGCACTCCCATCCCCACGAGCAGGTGACCTATGTGCTCTCGGGCAAATTCGAGTTCACCATCGGCGATGAGAAACATGTGGTGACAGCAGGCGATACCCTGCACAAGCTGCCCAATGTAAAGCACGGCTGCGTGTGCCTTGAAAAGGGCGTGCTCATCGACGTCTTCACGCCGCAGCGCGAGGATTTCTTAAAGAAAGGCTGAAGCGTTTTAAGCCCAAAGCAGAGCGCGGCCAGCCGCGCCCTGCGCGCCTGAGAGGCTCCTCTGCCTTTATCATCGCAAGCGTTTTCTTTGTTTGCCTGCGCCTTTTTCTGATCTCCCTCACATTCCCGCCATCATCTTGTATCCATGCCTCGCGGCGGCGGTTATAAAATTTGTATGGAAACTAAGTTTCAGCAGGCGGACGCTTTTGCCCTGAAAATCCAACAGACGGGATCCTGCTGTAACTTTATTTCCAAAAAGGCGGGCGCCGCCTGCCGGTTTTCAATTACATGGGAGTAAAAATGCCTAGATTCATGTGGTTTATCCTCGCCGTGGCAGGGCTGATCGTCGGCTACCTCGTATACGGCAAGATCGTGGAGAAGGTCTTCGGGGCCGATGACAAGCGGCCCACGCCGGCCGTCTCCAAGTCTGACGGCGTCGATTACGTAGAGATGCCTACCTGGAAGGTCTGGCTCATCCAGCTGCTCAATATCGCGGGCATCGGCCCGGTGTTCGGCCCGATCTTAGGCGCCCTCTACGGGCCCACCGCGCTGCTGTGGGTAGTGCTGGGCTCGATCTTCGCAGGCGCCGTGCACGACTACATGTCAGGCATGCTCTCGGTGCGCTACGGCGGCGCCAACGTCCCTGACGTCGTGGGCTACAACTTAGGCAAGATCGCCCACGCGGGCATGGGCGTGTTCGCCGTGATCCTGCTGCTTTTGGTGGGCACTGTGTTCGCGACTTCCCCTGCAGGCCTCATGGCCCACCTGATGCCGGAGATCGGCATCGACGGCACCATGGGCGCCTTCGGCGTGTGGCTGGCGATCATCTTCTTCTACTACTTCATGGCCACGCTGGTGCCTATAGACAAGCTCATCGGCGTTATCTATCCGTTCTTCGGCGTGCTGCTCATCTTTATGGCCGTCGGTGTGACGCTGGCGCTCTTTGTCGAGATGCCGGATCAGTTCTACGCCTGGGCCGACTGGGGCGCGGGCAACCAGCACCCTAACGCCGACACCTCCGCCCCGCTGTGGCCTTTGATGTTCCTGACCATCGCCTGCGGCGCGCTCTCAGGTTTCCACTCCACCCAGTCGCCGCTCATGGCCCGCTGCCTTAAGAAAGAGACTGACGGCCGCAAGGTGTTCTACGGCGGCATGATCGCCGAGGGCTTCATCGGCCTGGTGTGGGTCACCGTGGGCATGACGTTCTACGATTCCCCTGACAGCCTGCTCGAGACCGTCAAGGCCGGCACGGCCTCCAAGGTCGTGTTCGACTCCTGCTCGACGCTCTTAGGCGGCTTGGGCGGCGTGCTCGCCATCTTAGGCGTGGTGGTGCTGCCGGTGACCTCCGGCGACACCGCCTTCCGCGCCGCGCGCATCACGCTTGCCGACATGCTCAAGTTTGACCAGCGCCCGATCGCCCGCCGTCTCATGGTGGCCGTCCCGGTGCTGGCTTTGGGCGCCATCCTCTCGCAGGTGAACTTCACCACGATCTGGAACTACTTCGGATGGGCCAACCAGACGCTCGCCGGCATCGTGCTCTGGGCCTGCGCCGCCTACCTCTTCAGGAAAGGCCGCCTGCACTGGATCTGCACGGTGCCTGCCGTGTTTATCACCGCTGCCTCTATAACCTTCATACTCTGGAGCCCGACGCTGGGCTTCCACATGGACATCGGTGTGTCGCGCATCATCGGCGCGGTGTTCGCCGTGCTCTGCCTGGCAGCCCTGCTGCTGTGGGGCAAGAAGCCGGTTGAGGGCGCCCCTGAGAATGTCTGATTAGCGTTCGCGCTTTCATAAAAAAACGCCGCGTGTTTTTGAGCACGCGGCGTTTTTTGCGCTATTGCAAGGCGGAGCCCTTGCCTAAGCTTTATTCCTCTTCGTCTTCAAACCTGGGGCGCTCGCGCTTTTCAGGGCGCTTGCCGTCAGCAGGCGGAGGACCCATGCGCCGATCGCCGTCTTGGGCCTTGTCAAAGCCAGGGCCGCCTTTGCCGTCGGCAGGCGGAGGACCCATGCGTTTGTCGCCGTTTGCGCCTTCAGGTTTGGGCGGGCGCTTGCCGTCGGGGCGGCCTTCATGGCGCTGCGGACGGCCCTGCTGATCTTTGGCGCCTTCGCGCTGCTCCCTGGCTTTAAGATCGCGGCATTTCTCCGTGTCCTGATCATCGCAGTTTATCAGCGGGCGGGCTTCCTGCACCGCGGCGCTTTCAGCGTGCGCGGCGGCGCCTGCAAAGAGCGCGGCCGCCATGGCGGCTGCGCAGCTGAGGATCTTCACGGGATGTTTCATATTTCTAATCTCCTTAAAGCACGGCCTTGCGGCCTTTTGATGTTTAAAGGGTAGACCTCCACAGTTAGGCGAAAATTAGGGGAGCGAAAACTTCACTACGGCATTTTCATATCCAAGTGTTTTATCTGGACTGACGGATCCCGGCGCGGAGAGACCTTTTCCCTGGAGATCCGGTGATGTGAAAGGAGTCAAACTTCGTCATGACAGTCTTGTATGTTCTATATCGCGAATTAGGTTCGCATATATGAATTTTTTCTGACTGCGAACTAAAAATGTTATGGCGTCCACGGCTTTTAAAATCAGCAAGTAGGCTGAATGCTGACACGCGGTTTCGTGGGGTAAACTCAAAGTAACCGGAATGGAGCGTTTCAGGGCATTACACATACATGAACCGCAGTAACAATCCCAAACTCGTTAAATCTGTCTGCCGGACCATCGATTTGATGCTCCTTTTTGTAAATACCGGCAGATACCTTTCCCTTGCTGAAATCAGCGAAATGATGCAACTGCCAAAAAGCAGTGCTTTTGAGCTTGTTCATACGATGAAGGTTAAAGGGATTATCGAGTGCAAAGACGAGGATCGAAAACTGTACGGCCTGAGCATGCTCGCCTATGAGATAGGTGCTTCAGTTATAGGAAATCTTGGAGTTACAGATGTAGCCCGACCGTATATTCAGGAACTCAATCGCACAACCGGTGGTACGGTTTTTTTGGGGGTTGAGGATCACGGCAAAGTGGTCTACATCGATCGCGCTGAAGATCATTCTGTCTTTAAAGCTTCGGCAAAACTTGGGAGCCGCCGCAATCTGCATACCACAAGTCTGGGCAAGGCATTGCTTTATGCGCAGAGTAACGATGTGATGCTTAAACTTGCCGGGCCGGAACCTTACGCAACCAATACTCCGCTTTCGCACACGACCAGTGTCGAACTTATCGAAGACGCGGAAAAAAGCCGCAAACGCGGTTATACCGTAGACGACCGCGAGGACGGACCTGACATGTTTTGCATTGGCTCAGCGTTGCGCGATCGCAATAACAGTGTAGTTGCCGCCATCAGTGTGGCAAGTGTCTACAGCATGCTTAACGACACCAAAAAAGAGCTGATAGCCCGTCAGGTAAAAGAGACGGCAATGGCGATTTCCAAAAAAATGGGTTTTCAAGGCAGCAGAATTTACTGAACGGAGGAACAGAACAAAACAAAAGCTTAATCACTTGAGTTTTACTTTCAAAGTTAGGAAAACTTATGAGTGGTCCGGCCGTGCCGGACAGACAAACAAACAAAAGAGGAAATGAAGTTATGAATTTCAAAAAGTTCGTTAAATGCGCCGCGCTGACGGTCGCTTTGGGCGCTTTTGCTTTTCAAGCTGTGGATGCAGCGCCTAAATATCCGCGCAAGCAGGTTCAGATCGTGGTGCCGTATGCTCCGGGCGGGGCGTCTGACACTGTGGCTCGCATTTACGGCAAAGAGCTTGAAAAACAACTGGGCAAGCCGGTTGTCATCATTAACCGTACCGGTGCTTCAGGTGCAGTCGGCCTTGAGTCTGTGAAGAATTCCAAACCTGATGGGTACACGATGTCCTACATGCCGGTTGAGTCAACTATGATTTCGGCATTAGGACTTTCAACTATCTCCTCGGATGACTTTACTTTCGTCTGCCGTATTATGACGATCCCTGCGGCCATTACTGTCAAGAAGGATGCCCCTTGGAATACCCTTGATGAGTTCCTTAAATATGCCAAGGAAAATCCGGGCAAAGTTACCATCGGCAACTCCGGGCCTGGATCAATCTGGAACGTAGCCGCCGCTTCGCTTGCCAAAGCCGCCGGTGTTGAATTCACCCATGTTCCTTTTGATGGCGCGGCTCCTGCTGTTGCCGCACTTTTGGGCGGCAATATCACTGCTGTCGCAGTTTCCCCTTCAGAGGTAAAGAGCAACGTCGATTCCGGCAATTTTAAGGTGCTGGCTGTTATCGGTGACAAGCGTTCGTCTGTTGTCCCTGATGTCAAGACCACCAAAGAGATAGGACTGGATGTCACTGCCATGGGCTGGGGCGGATTCGCTGTGCCTAAGGGGACTCCTGCTGATGTCGTTAAGATCCTCAACGATGCTTCCGCTGAGGTCGCACAGAGCCCGGCTTTGAAGAAACTGCTCGCTGACCGCGGCTTCGAGTACGCTTACCTCAACGGCAAAGATATGGACGAGTTTGCCAAGGCTCAGCTTGCCCAGTATAAAGAGCTCATCCCGCAGCTCATTAAGAAATAATCCCAAGAGCAAATTCTGAGATAACGGGCCGGCGTGAGGCGCAGCCTTTCGCCGGTCATTTTTTTCAGGGGAGGACGGACATGGAACACAGACCCATAGGTGATCTTGTAGTCGGGATCTGTTTTATTTTATTCGGGTTATGCTTCTTTATCCCTTCGTTAACTTTAGGGATCCGCGGGCCGGAAGCCATTCCAGGCCCCGGTCCCGGTTTTTTCCCGGCCATGTGCTCAGGCTTTGTAATGTTCTGGGGCGCTCTGATTGTGATCAGATCTTTAAAGCATGGTTCGGTAGATTTCTTCGGCAGTGATCCCGAGCAGCGCAGCCATCTTAAGAAAATTGGCTGTGTAGTGCTTGCTTTTGCGGCCTTTACCCTTTTATGGGTGTTTACAGAATTCTTTATTGCAGCTGCAGTGCTTTGCCTGCTGCTCAATTTAATCTTCAGACGTTCTCTGAAGTTCAATCTCATTTTCACAGTTGCCTATATCGGACTTTTATACCTGATATTCGAAAAACTGTTGGACATTCAGTTCACTATTTAGGCGAGCACCATCATGGATATGTCACTTTGGTTAAGCAGCCTTGCTAGCATTCTCACGCCGACGGTGCTGATGTTTAACGCTTTTGGCGTGCTCATCGGCGTGCTCATTGGTGCTCTGCCTGGCCTCTCCGCCACTATGGCTGTGGCAATTCTTACGCCTATTACTTTCTGGTTCGAGCCCTCTTGCGGTTTTGCCATGCTGATCGGCGTGTGGAACTCTGCCATATTCGCAGGCGGCATTTCGGCGGTGCTGATCAATACTCCGGGCACGCCTGCGTCAATCGCCTCAACATTTGACGGATACCAGCTCTACAGACAGGGCAGGGGCGGTCTGGCGCTGGGTATTAACTGCATCTTCTCCGTGATAGGCGGCGTGATTTCAACGCTGTTCCTGATTTTCCTGGCCTTCCCCATAGCCAAGTTCACGATCTCCTTCGGTCCCACCGAGTATTTCATGCTGGCGCTTTTTGGTCTCACCATGATGATCTCTGTATCGGAAAACAGCGTGATTAAAGGTATGGCCATGGGATTTGCCGGACTGGCTCTCTCCTGTGTGGGGATCGATCCGTTGCTTGCGGTTAAGCGCTTCACTCTGGATACCACGGCGCTTACGGCCGGCGTGAGTTTCCTGCCGGTCATGATTGGCATGTTCGGTATTGGCGAAGTCTTGAACCAGATTTACGAGCAGAAAAAATCCAAAGATGAACTGGAGGCTGAACTTACCAGCGAAGCCAGCGGCAAACTGGGCAGGGTAACGCCTACGTTCCGGGAGTTTATGAAGCTCTTAAGGCCTACGACTCTTGCTGGAGCGGAATCCACGATCATCGGAGCCATACCGGCCGCAGGTGGTGACATAGCTTCGATCATCTGCTGGGGCCAGGCTAAAAAGATGTCAAAACATCCTGAGGAGTACGGCAAAGGATCAGTTGAGGGCTTTGCGGTTTCCTGCACGGCCAACAACGGTGTGCTGGGCGGAGCGCTGACAACCATGCTAACCCTTGGCATCCCTGGTGACGCTGTGACAGCCATCCTTATTGGCTCGCTCATGATGTACGGCATGCAGCCAGGACCGAAAATGTTCACAGAAGATACCGGTTTTGTCATGCAAATCATGCAATTGATGTTGCTTTCAAATCTTTTAATCCTGATTGTAGGACTGGCAACCGCCAAAGCTTCGGCAAAACTGTTGCATGCGAGCAAGGAAAGTGTGTGGGCTGTGGTAACGCTGTTATGCATCGTCGGTTCTTACGCGTTAAACAGTTCGTTTTCCGATGTGATGATTATGGCCGTTGCCGGACTGGCTGGTTTCTTCTTCAAACGCGGCGGCTATGCTCCCGGGCCGTTCATTCTCGGTTTGCTCTTAGGTGGCATGCTCGAGTCCAACCTCAGGCGCGCCTTGGTGCTCTCCCATGGATCTTTGATGATCTTTGTTGAGCGTCCGGTCACCTGCGTCCTGTTGCTGCTCATCGTGCTGACGCTGTTCTTCCCGGTTATTAAAAAAATGTTAATAAAAAAATAAAACATATAAAAAACAAAGGAAAAATATATGGCTTTGGATGTTTTAGAAGAAATTTCCAGGATCGGCATGATCCCGGTTTTGACCATTGAAAATGCAGACGGAGCGCTGCCGCTTGCCCGCGCGCTGGCAGGCGGCGGACTTCCGCTCATGGAAGTGATGTTCCGCTCGGATGCCGCCGCGGATGCTATTGGCCGCATAGCTAAAGAATTCCCGGAGTTTTTGGTGGGCGCCGGCACGGTGCTGACGCCAAAACAGGCAGAGCAGGCAGTGAAGGCCGGAGCCAAATTTTTGGTTGCGCCTGGTTTTAACCCGGAAGTCGTTAAGGCTGCCCAGCAACTCGGCACGCCGATTGTCCCTGGAACCGTCACTCCCACTGAGGTTGAGGCGGCGCGTGCTTTAGGATTGCATGTCTTAAAATTCTTCCCGGCTGTGCAGCAGGGCGGTGTGCCTGTCATGAAACTTCTTTCAGGCCCTTATCCTGATGTGCGCTTTGTACCTACAGGCGATCTGACACGTGAACTGACCACAGAATACCTGCAGTTTAACCGTGTGGCTGCCGCAGGCGGCGATTACATGACCTCTTACGCTGATATCCGCGCAGGCAATTACGAGAAGATCCGCAAGGATACCGAGGACACCGTGCTTGGTTATCTGAACTTCCATGTGGCCCATGTGGGGCTGAACGGTTCGTCTCCGGTCGAGGCCGCGAAACTCTGCGGCGCTTTTGGTGAGATTTTTAAAGTGCCAGTGCGGCAGGGCAGCAAGAGTGCTATGGCGGGCGGAATGCTCGAGGTGATGAACAAGCCTTTCTATTATGAAAAAGGCCACATCGCAATAGGCACGCGTGACGCGACCAGAGCCTACTGGTATTTAAAGCGCCGCGGTTATGAGTTCCTTGAGGATACTGTATCCAAAGGAAATGACGGTCGCATTGTCGCCGCGTACCTGAAGGAGCCTTTGGCTGGCTTTGCTTTGCATCTTGTGCAAGACTGATTTTTTGAATTTTATCTGCAAAACAGGAACATGATATGAAACTGATGTATGGTGTCATCAATGCGATGACTACTCCTTTTAAAGAAGACGGAACCATTGACGTTCAAAGTCTTGAACGACAGGTGGACTTTCAAATAGAAAAGGGCGTTAATTGCCTGTATCCCTTGGGAACCACCGGAGAGATGTACCTCCTCTCAGAAGAGGAGCGCAAACTGGTTGCTGAGACCGTGGTGAAACGTGCCGCGCACCGTGTGGTCGTTTACATCCATGTCGGTGCTATGACGACAAAAGAGGCCTGCGAACTGGCCAAACACGCCGAAAAGATCGGTGCCGACGGTGTAGGCGCGGTTACTCCGAGCTTCTTTGGCGCATCGGATCGTGCCATCGCCCAGTACTATCACGACATCTCTGCGTCCGTATCGAAAGATTTCCCGATCTATATGTACTCGATCCCTCAGTGCTCAGGCAATGACATCAAACCTGAACTTGCCCAGCAGATCGCCTCGGAGTGCAAAAATGTCGTCGGCATTAAGTACAGCTATCCTGACATGGTGAGGATCCTCAATTACATCGCCATCAATGACTTTAATTTCTCGGTGCTGGTTGGACCTGACAAACTCTTCCTCGCGGGCCTTGTAAGCGGAGCCCAGGGCTGTGTCTCTGGCTGTGCGGGTCCTTGCCCTGAGCCTTTTGTAGGCGTTTATAAGGCTTACAAAGACGGCGATCTCGTTAAGGCGCGCGATCTGCAGCGCAAAGCCATCAAGGTGATCGACATCTTAAAATGCGGCTCTGACATGGCAATCTTCAAGGAAGTGTTGCGTCGCCGCGGCGTGGTTGCCAACTCGCTGATGAGAAGACCGCTGTGTGAGCTTACCTCTGAGCAGGCACAGAAGCTTTACGAAGATATCAAAGAGTTTATTTAACGGCCGACAATACGTCCGCAGAGTTAACACTGCGGGCGTTTTTTTCTTTTAAGGCGGTGCTATGGTCAAAATTTTAAATTTCGGATCCCTGAACATCGACTATGTCTACACCATGGACCAGATCGTCACCCCGGGCGAGACGCAGGCGTCTTTAAAGCGCGGCGTGTTCCCGGGCGGCAAGGGCTTAAACCAGTCCGTGGCCTGCGCCAGGGCCGGCGCCGCGGTGTGGCACGCCGGGGCTTTGGGGCAGGGCGACTGCTCGGTGCTCACCGATGTGCTCGAAGATGCCGGAGTGCATACGGAGTTTCTAAAGGCTCACGATGTCCCTCCGGGGCACACCGTCATCCAGGTGGACCGCAGCGGCCAGAATTGTATCATCCTCTATGGGGGAGCCAACCAGAGCTTAAGGCGCGACGAGATTGATGACACGCTTGCTCATTTCGGCGCAGGCGACGTCATGCTGCTGCAAAACGAGGTGAACGAGCTTGGATACCTCATAGAATGCGGCTTCAAGCGCGGCCTTAAGATCTGCTTTAACCTCTCGCCCTTTAAGAAAGAGCTTTTGGATCTGCCCCTTGAGCGGTGCGCGCTGCTGGCGGTGAACGAGGTGGAGGCCTCCGGGATCACCGGCCTGAGTGCGCAGAGCCGGCCTGAGGATCTCATAAATGCTCTCGCCTCGCGCTTTAAAGACAGCTGTGTGGTGCTGACGCTGGGAACGCGCGGCTCTGTTGTAAAGCCTTCAGGAGAGCGCGCGGAGTATTTTGGCTGCTACAGGGTAAAGGCCGTAGACACCACCGGCTCAGGGGACACCTACACCGGCTTTCTGGTGCACGCCCTGGCCTCCGGCGCCAAGGTGCGCGCTGCCATGAAAGAGGCCGCCTGCGCCGCGGCGATCTCGGTGACGCGCCCGGGCGCCGCCTGCTCGATCCCCTCGCGTGAGGAAGTGATCGCATCTGAGCTCTTCAACGGCCCGGAGCCGGTTTTTGGCTGAGGCAGAATTATCTGTTGCAGCAGAATGTCTGCGTATTTGCTGCATTTTTTGCCAGATCAAAAGTAATTATCAGATATTCTGAGTTTTTATTGTCATCGGTGCAAAAAAACCGCGCGCCATTACAGCGCGCGGTTTAATTTAAGCAGTGCTAAGTGCTTTATGCCAGAGTCTGATGCAAAGCCTTAAAAATCAGACTGCCAACTACAGCCCCCTGATCGACTTTGCCTAATACCTGATCGCCGTAATATACGGCTCTGCCAAATTTAGGTTTCATGTCCTTGGTGGCATCACGTCCCGCGGCTGCGGCTTCATCGGCTTTTTTCGCAGCCTCAGACACACTCTGACCGCCATCAATGGCGACCTGGAAAGCTTCGGCGCCCGGAACCAGAGCATCGATTATGGTGCGATCGCCGCGCTGGGCTTTGCCGCGATGCATGACCCCTTCGGCAAACGCGCTGACAAAAGACGCAAGTTCTTTATCGTTAAGCTCGGTTTTGCCTTTTGCTGCCTTGCCTGCCCCCATGAGCCCGGAGGCTACCAGCGTGCCCATGGTAGAAGGAACCTTGCGTGACACAGCCATGCCGGTTTTGGCGGCCAGCATGCCTACATCAGTTTCAGCAGCCTGCGCAGAGAAATCCACAGCTTCTTTGAAACCTGCAGTCATCGTCAGGCCCAAATCGCCGTCTCCAAGCGCGGAATCGAGATCTATAAGATACTGCTTGTTTTCTTCCATGAGCGCCGAGCAGTTGCTCATGAATGCGCGGAATTCCTTTACAGTAAATGCCATGCTCAATCCTCCTTGAGTTGCTTCTGCGACAGGAAAGGAGTCTCAAACGGCATGCACAGGTAGTGTTTGAGCTCTTTGTCGAGTTTGAACAGAGAAATCGACATGCCGGCCATGTCCATGGAAGTGGCAAACTCGCCAACATAGTTGTTGAAGACTTTGATGCCTTTGCCTTCGAGGATCTCCGCTACCTTGCGGTATACGATGTAAAGCTCTTCACGGGGGGTGGCGCCCAGACCGTTGATCAGCACTGAGACTTCATCGCCTTTGACATAAGGAAGATCCTCAAGCAGCGGTTTCATCATTTCAGCAACGATGTCGTCAGCTTTCGCCAAATCTTCTACTTTTATGCCCGGTTCTCCGTGTATGCCCATCCCGATCTCCATCTTGCCCGGCTCAATTGAGAAATTGGCCTTGCCTTTCTCGGGGATGATGCAGGGGGTAAGCGCCATGCCAACGGTTCTGACATTGGCACAGGCCTTGCGGGCCAGCCTTTCGACCTCATCTATTCCCAGCATGCTGTCAGCAGCGGCACCTGCGATCTTATAGACGTAGAAGATGCCTGCAACGCCGCGGCGTTTGTCTTCATGGCCCTTGGGAGAGGAGAGCACATCTTCGCCGGCGATTACTTCGCGGACTTCGATGTCTTCCATATCGGCCATGTCTTTGGCCATGCCGAAGTTCATAATGTCGCCGCCGTAGTTGCCGTAGATGTACAGCACGCCGGCTCCTTGGGAGACCTCTTTGGTGATCGCGAGGATCTGATCCGGACTCGGGGACTGGAACACGCCGCCTACTCCGCATCCGTCAAGCATGCCTGGGCCGACGTAGCCTAAAAACAGCGGCAGGTGGCCGGAGCCGCCGCCGGTAATGAGGGCGACTTTTCCTTTTTTGACCTGCTTTGAAACATAGCAGCGCAGATCATCGCCTGCATGTCCAACTGCTTCCGGAGCGGCCTTGTAGATGCCCGCAAGCATTTCATCCACATAATTTTTGGGATCATTTACCAGTCTTTGCATAGAGTTCTCCTCATTTGTCTGTATTGTGAGTATTTTACCAACGGTCCGGTTTGCCCCAGGACCTGAAATTTTTGTTTTATGCCTTGCCGTTTAAGCCCAGCATCTTTTTAATCCTCGGCAGTTCGCCTTTGGCTATGACCACCACCAAAATTATGAGCCCCCACATCGCGGTGATCAGGAACGAGTCGACACCCATCAGGTTGAGCCCTGAAGAGATGAACTGCAAGATGATCACGGCGATCACGGTGCCAGCGACTTTGCCGAAGCCGCCGAAGGGGTTAACGTTGCCCAAAAAGCCAGCCAGGATCGACACCAGCAGGTAGGAGGCGGCGTAATCGGCCTTGACGGAATTGAGCTGGCCGATCATCACCAGGGACGTGAGCACCGAGAAGAACGAGGAGAGCAGGTACTGCTGCACCGTCACCTTCACCAGGCTCACGTTGGAGTAGCGGGTCGCCTGCGGATTGGAGCCCATCATGTAGAGCTGGTGGCCAAAGCAGGTGCGATTTAAGAAATAACTGGCCACGGCCGCGCCGAAGATAAAGATCAAAAGCGCGCTCGGGATGCCCAGCACCGTGCTGTTGCCAAGCGCGAGCACCGCCTGCGGGAAGTCGGAGATGGTGTAGCCGCCGGTCAGCGCCACGTTCAGGCCGCCAATGATGCTCATAGTGCCCAAAGTCACGAGGATGTCCGGGATCTTCAAAAGGGAGATGAAAAGGCCGTTGATCACGCCGGTGAGCAGCGTGCATACCATGGCGCCCAAAAGCGCCAGCGCGATGACCGTTCCCGGCGCGGACATCATGTCATCGCCGGCCATGGCGCGGATGAGCACCGCGATCATGATGCCGTTGAAGTTGGCGGTGGCGATGATGGAGAGGTTGATGCCGCCTGAGAGCATCGCCACCATCATGCCCAGCGAGAGCAGGCCGAGGATCGGCACCTGATAAGCCATGGAGCTCAAGTTGCCCGCGGAGATGAACGCGTTGCCGTTTAAAGCCCACATGAGCAGGAACACCAGCACCATGAGCACGAGGATGACCAGGTTCTCGCGGATGACGCGCGGCATCTTAAAGGAATTATTAGCTTGTGTCATTTACTTGTCCTCCCGAACCTGAACCCTGATCTGCGAGTGCCTGCGGTGCAGTTCCTGCAAGGCGTTGACCGACACGGAGAGCAGGATCACGGCGCCGGTGAAGATCTGATAATAGAACGGGGAGATCTTCATTAAGGTCAGGCCGTTGGAAAGCACGGCAAAGAGCAGCACGCCCAGGAAAGTTCCGAGCACATTGCCGCGGCCGCCGGTCACCGCCGCGCCGCCTAAGACCACCGCCGCGATGACATCCATCTCATGGCCGACCATGGAGTTGGGTACCACTGACTGAAAGACTGCGCACTGAATGAGGCTGGCAAAACCGGCGAGCGCCCCGACAAAAGTGTAGATAAAGATGGTGGTGCGGCGGATGTTAAAGCCGGCGCGCTTCGCTGAGAGCTGGTTGCCGCCGATACCGAGGATGCTGCGCCCCAGCACGGTGTGCTTGATAAACAGGTGCAGGGCGATGCACAGCAGGAACCAGAAACCGGTGCCCACGCAGATGCCGACTTCGGCGCCGCTTTCATTGAGCATCGGAAAGATCTTCGTGTCTGAGAGGAACGAGAAGCTTTCGGGAATGTCATACAGCAGATCGCCGCCAGTCACCACGTAGAGGAAGCCGATGTAGATGCTGTTGGTGGCGATGGTGACGATGATGGCGGTGATGCGGTAGTAATAGATGACAAAGCCGTTGACAAAGCCTAAAAGCGAGCCGATTACCATGGTGGCGATGATCGCGAAAAATACATTGTCGACTTCGTATTCGACGAAGAAATACACCACCGTGTACTGCGCCACCTGGGCGATGGCGGTGAACGAGAGATCGAAGCCTCCGGAGAGCAGCACCAGCAGCACTCCTAAGGCGAAGATCCCCAGCACCGTGTAAGACTTGAGCAGATCGGCGATGTTCTCAAGCGTCAGGAAATTCGGGTTCACCGACGTGATCAGCGCGGCGAAGATGATGATGAACACGGCGAGGAAAAACTCTCGCGATTTTACAATTTTGGTAAGCATCAATCCTCCTGCTTGGTAATGAGCGCCTGCAGTTCTTCAGCGGAGAGGCTTTTGGCTGGGCGGACAGCGCTGATGCGCCCGTGGGACATTACCGCGATGCGATCGCAGTTTGACAGCAGTTCAGGAAGTTCATCTGAGATGAAAATGAAACCCATTCCTTCTGCGGCCTTTTTGTGGACAGTGTCATAGATGCTGCTTTTAGCGCCAACATCGATACCAACTGTTGGACTGTCGAGGATCAGGATCTTTGGATTTACCGCTAGCCATTTGGCAATGACAATTTTTTGCTGGTTGCCTCCTGAAAGCGAGGAAATCGGATCAGAGATTTTGCCATATTTAACCAAAAGCTCAGAGAGCAGTTCTTTTGCCAGTCCCTTGTAGCGTTTTAAATTCAGGTATCCTGCGAAATTACTAAGCTTTTTTAAAGAGCAGATCGTGGCGTTACGGCGGATCGACTGTGCCAGCACAAGCCCCAAAGCCAAACGGTCTTCAGGGACATAGGCAAAACCCGCTTTGACTGATGAAGATATGGAAGATACATCAGCTTTTTGGCCTTCGACCATGACACTGCCTTCATCAGGAGGTTCAGCGCCAAACAAAGCTTTGGCAAGTTCGGTGCGCCCTGAACCCAGCTGCCCCGCGATCCCAAGAATCTCGCCTTTATGGAGAGTCAGTGAAATATCGCGGAAATTGTTTTTCTTTGAGAGGTGTTCGACTTCGAGCAGTACCTCGTCTTTGGCGTTTGAAGGATAGTCCTTGTAGGTCAGGCTGTGTCCAAGCATGGCCTCTTCGATCTCTGCAATATTCAGTGAGTCGTTGTTGCGGCGGGTGCAAACATGGTGACCGTCGCGGAAAACGGTGATGCGATCGCAAACTTCTTTGAGCTCGCGGATCTTGTGAGTGATGAACACGAAGGAGACGCCTTTTTCTTTAAGCCTCCTTAAGATCCCGAACAGATGGGAGATCTCAGAGCCGGTGAGCGCAGTCGTGGGCTCGTCTAAGATCACGAGGCGGCTGCGGTTGAACAGGGCGCGGGTGATGGCCACGAGCTGCTGGCGGGCGATGGGGAGATCTCCAAGCTCCGCGTCAAGATCGAGCTCTATGCCCATTTCTTCCAAAACCTCCAGCACGCCGGCGCGGTATTTGCCCGAGCGGATGATCTTCTGCCCTGAGGAGAGGATCTTGGTCATGCAGATGTTTTCGAAGACTGAGAAATTGGGGAAAAGGGAGAGATCCTGATAGATGATGCCGATGCCGTAGTGCATGGCCTGGGCCGGATCATAAGGCGGCTTTTGGACACCATCGATGAGGATCTTTCCTGAGGTGGGTTGCTCGGCGCCAGCGATGATCTTCATCAGCGTGGATTTGCCGCAGCCGTTTACACCCACCAGACCGTGGATTTCGCCTTTTTCGACATCGAAATCCACGTGATCAAGCGCGGTTACGCCTCCGTATTGTTTGGTGATCTGCTGTGCCTGAATAAACATGCAGGTTTCCTCCAAAGAAAAGATGCCGCCGCCAAGGCGGCATCAGCGCAATTAAAGTCAGGTTGCCCCGGATCAGAAGTGGAGCTTGTCGACGTTCTCTTTGGTTACCTGCAGCGGCTGGTCAAAGATCAGGGTGTTACCGTCGATGACCGGTTTGCCAAAGCCCGGAACTTCAAAACCGTCTTTGATCTCAGAGGCTTTGCCGTCTAAGACCGTCTTGGCGACGTACGCCTGGACGCGGGCGGCCTGAGCCGGATCCCAAAGCAGTCCCTCGGTGATGTAACCGTCTTTAATGTCCTTGCGGCCGACATTCGGGGTGGTGACGCCTAAAACGACGATCTTGTCGCGCAGCTTCTTCTCTTTGAGGGCTTTGGCTACGCCGGGGGCGCCTTCAGAGCCCATGCAGATGATGCCGACGAGATCAGGGTAGGTCTTGAGCAGATCCAAAGCGGTCTGGCGGGAGGCGTTGCGGTCCTCGGAAACCGGGAACTTGTTGATGAACTTCAGATTAGGATATTTGGCCTTCTGCCTGGCGATGGCCGCGTCAGCCCAGTGGTTGTGAGCCGGAACAGTGAGCGAGCCGACGTAGATGGCGTAGCTGCCGGCCTTGCCTTTGGAGTATTTGACCATCTCATCCATCATGAGCTCGCCGAACTTGGTGTTATCGAGCATCTCAACGTCAAAGTCGGCGTTTACCTGGTGCGGAGATTCCTGAGTGACGACGGCGATGCCTTTGTCACGCGCTTTCTTGAAGGAAGGCTCCAGCGACTTGGCGTTGTTTGGTACGACGAGCAGTGCGTTCACGCCCTTGGCGATAAAGTCTTCAATGATGCGCACCTGCTGCGCTTCATCAGCGGTCGGAGCGGCTGAATACACGCCTTCGCCGCCATTCTCTTTGGCGCCCTGTTTGACGCCTTCCTCATGGCGGATAAACCACGGAGTGCGGTCTTTGCCGACGCCGGCGTATACATACGGCGATTCAGCAGCGCAGGCTGCAGTGGAGATAGCGGTTCCGGCAGTCATGGACAGAGCCATGGCGCAGGCCAGCACGATCATTCCTTTTTTTAACATATTGCAAACTCCTCGTGTTGCTTTGAAATCTGTTTGCAGTATGGGTAAAAATTTTCAGAAATTTAGCTTTTATTTCGTGAACTGTTAGTTTGCGCATGTTTATTTGAGTTCAATATACTGAATTACGAGAAAAATCACACAAACAGTTTGTATATACGAACTATTCATATCTATGAACTAATTGAAAATCAGAATGTAATAACAAATTAGAGATTTTAGTGTTCAATAGAAAATTATAAGGACTAACAAAGAAATACAAAAATCAGAGGATAGGAAGCCATAGATTTTATCTTACATGCATGTTGCAAAAAAATTTCTGTTTTTATGAAATTAAGAAGTGCAATTTCATAAGAATGCGTGGTTCTTGAGGTATCGGCAAGCAGTACGCGGAACAAGAAAAAAAGGGCAGCGCCGCGGAGCGCTGCCAAAAGAGGAATCGTCTTAGGAACAGAGAAGGGGCGAGACTCAGCGATCGCTGCGCTCGCGGGAGCGGTCTAAACGCGGATCGACATCGCGATCGCTGTAAGGCCGCGGCGCGTCATAGCGGTCTGAGAACTCGCGCGGGCCGTGGAAATACCCGTCGCGATCGGCTCTGTCATCGCGTAAGCCGCGGGGGCTGTAATCATCCCTGCCGCGCATGCGGCGCGGGGCGTAGCTGTAATCATCGTCATAGCCGCGGCGCGGGAGCGGGCGATCGTAACGGCCGCCGTAGCGCGGATCATCCCTGAAGCCGCGTTCGTAACGGTCATCGCGGGTGTAGTAATCATCGTGATGATCGTCTCTCATGCGCGGTTCATCGCGGTAGAAATGATCATCGCGGAAGTGGCGGGGGCCGTATGCGTCGGGGCCGGGGCCGCGGCGCCAGGCATCCGCGTCGCCGCGCCTGAAATCAGGGGCGTAGTCTCCGCCGCGGCACGGGCAGTTGCAGTCTGCGTACCCCTCGCGCGGATCGGTGTTTTGGACATCAGGCCGCTGTTCCTGCGGCCCCTCTTTGAGATCGCGCACATCGGCTTTGATGTCAGGCGCGGGGGCTGAAGCCTGCGGCTGCTGGCTCTGAGGTTTCTCGTCGGCGGCAAAGGCCGTAAGCGCCAGCGCCGCGGCCAGCGCGGCTGCCGTTGCACAAATCGTTTTTTTCATCATGCTGTGTTATCTCCGTATGGCTTGTATCCTTCGGGTTTTTCTACAGCATAGGCTTGCAAAATTAGCGTTCGCTTAGATTTCGCTGCTTTTTAAACAACGCTTTTTGCTCCCTGATCGCAATAATGACGCCGCGCGCATGTTGTTTTGCGCGCTTAAATGTTAAGTTTCAGTGTCAGAACACGACCAGTTATTCAAAACGCAAACACAAGGAGTTTTACATGATCGTCGATTCAATTGCGCATCTTAAGGACTACAGCGCGCTGCTGCCCAATCTTAAAGCGGGCATGGACAAGATAGATTCGCTCAAGGGCGAGTACCAGCCCGGCCGCTGGGAGTTTGACGGCGGGTTCTTCTTCATCCAGGAGGGCGACACCATCCCGATGACCGAGGGGAATTTTGAGGCGCACCGCAAGTACATCGACGTGCAGATCATCGTCAAGGGCAGCGAGGAAGTTGCCTGGAAAGATCTGGCGGACACGAAAGAGGCAACTCCTTTCAGCGCTGAGAAGGATATCGGCCGCTATGCAGGCGAGACCTCGCACAGCATGCTGATCTCAGAGGGCATGTTCTACGCCGTGTTCCCGCATGACGCCCACAAGCCGATCTCCCACACCGCGCACCGGCAGCATTTCGTGAAGATCGTGATGAAACTTCCGGCCTGATTTTTGGCCTGGAAAACCAAGCCGGCGCCTTAAAGCGCCGGCTTTTGAATTCCAGGGGCGCTTCATTTTCGAGAATTCAGCTTTTTAAACGAGATCACGCACTCCCTGCCGCAGAAAGCAATGCCGTAGCCGTAGATTTTTTTCGTGGTTGCGTTTTTCAGCGCTGCTGCGTAATCTTTTTGGTCGATCTGTTCAAGCGCCAAATCAGCGGCCTGTTCCAAAGATTCTTGATCACTTATAGCCTTAAGCTCCAGCACCACGCCGATGGTGCGATCTTTGGATTTAAACAGGACATCGGCATAGCCGTCGCCGCTCCCGCGGTTTGAACGGTATTCAAAGACCAAAGCTTCGCCCGCGGCGGCAAACAGGCCGTTTATAAAACCCTGGTAAAAGTTTTCTTTGGGAGCGCGCGTCGCGCTGTCCCTTATTGATACGAAGCCGCGCAGCAGCAGGTCGAGTTCGGTGTTTGCAGCTGCCGGATCTCCCTTGAGCAGCCCGGAAACGAATCCGGCCGCCGCAGTGCCGTAAGGCCCCTGTTTGTCATCGTAATAGGCTTTGATGTTTTTCTCAAAGCACTGGCGCATCTCGGCGTTGGGGATGCGGAATTCGTGCATGCCGCCGGTACCGCGTTTTGCCAGGGTGTGTTTTACGGCGGATGGATCA
>DKSD01000010.1 GCA_002473165.1 Succinatimonas sp. UBA7265 | reverse complement strand
AAAAGTGACAGAGCCAAAAATTTTAAACCGGAAAAACGCCTGGGAATGCGGCTTTGCAGGGGCTCGCCGAGGCTCAGCCAAAAATTTTTTAACTTTTTGTTGACAGTAATTGGGAAATCTTTATAATGGACACCGTTTTCAGACCTGACCGCCTCAACCAACACGGCGGCTCAATCGAGGCTGAAACACTCTTTTTGGGGTATTAGCTCAGTTGGTAGAGCGCTTGCATGGCATGCAAGAGGTCAGCGGTTCGATCCCGCTATGCTCCACCAGTTTCTGAAGTCCCTGTTTTAGAGCCACAACTCAGACAGGGATTTTTGATCGGGGAATTAGCTCAGTTGGTAGAGCACCTGCTTTGCAAGCAGGGGGTCATCGGTTCGAATCCGTTATTCTCCACCAACACCTGGCGCGGCCCGGCACTTGTTGCCGGGCCGCGCTGTTTTCGGCTTTCGCAAGGCGCTTTCGACAATTATCGTGATTTTGTCGCTTATTTGCGGATTTTCCTTTTGCTATACTCTCTGTTTGCAGTGATATACATCACGAATTTGAGGTTACGATAAATGCGTTTGAAGTCTCTGGCCATCGCCATGGCCCTGGGAACCTCCCTGTGGAGCATCTGCGCCCAGGCAGCCGATCTTATGGACATTTACAAAGAGGCTTATGCCCGCGATCCGATCGTGCAGCAGGCCAAGGCCGCCCGCGACAAAGCTTTTGCGGCTATAGATGAAGCCACCGCCGCCCTGCTGCCGCAGATCGACGTCGCCGGCAGCTACACCGGCTACCGCACCTCTGACAGTTCCATCTCGGGCGTCAACGCCAACCGCCGCAGCGCCCAGGCCCAGGTGACGCTCTCCCAGGCCCTGTGGCAGCACAGCTCGTGGGTAAACCGCTCTATCGCCGAAAAGACCGCCGCGCAGGCCGATCTGGCGTACAACGACGCGCTGCAGAACCTGATCATCAGGGTAAGCAAGGCTTACTTTGACGTGTTAAACGCCGCTGACACCTTGAACTACTCCAAAGCGAACAACGCCGCGCTGCAAAACCGCCTCGATCAGGCCAACAAGCAGTTCAACGTCGGGCTCATCGCCGAGACCGACCGCCTTGAGGCCCAGGCCGCCTATGACCTTTCAAAAGCTGCGGTGATCTCCGCGGAGAACGCGCTCATCAACTCCTATGAGGAGATCCGCGCCCTGACCGGCCGCCCCGTTGAAATCAATGAACTCAACAAGCTTGCCGTCAAGCGTTTCTCCACCCCGGAAGTCGTCGAGACCTTAAAGCAGCTCATCAAAAACGCCGAGGGCAACAACCTGGCTCTGCAGCAGAGCGCCGTGGCCCGCGACATCGCCCGCGATGCCATCCGCCTGGCCAAGACCGGCCATGAGCCGATCGTGGCGCTGAGCGCCTCGGCGGCAACCGGCTACACCGACTACACCCATGAGACCTCAACCCAGGTTGACGGCAACGCCTGGACGCAGAGCCTGGGGATCGGCGTAAACATCCCTATCTACCACGGCGGCGCCACCTCGGCGCAGGTGGCTCAGGCTGAAGCGGGCTACGTGCAGGCCTCGCAGGCTTTGGAGCAGGCCCACCGCACGCTCCTGACCACCGTGACCTCCGATTACAACAACGTCAACGCCGCCATCAGTTCCGTCAAAGCCTACAACCTCTCGGTAAAATCCGCCGCGAGCGCCTTGAACGCCACGAGCGCCGGCTATGACGTGGGCACGCGCACCATGACTGACGTGCTCGACGCCACGCAAAGGCTTTACAGCGCCATGCAGCAGGCTGCCGACGCCCGTTACAAGTACATACTCTCAAGGCTTAACTTAAGCTACGCCGAAGGCAGCCTTAAGGTTCCGGATCTTGAGGCGGTAAACTCCGGGCTTGAGAAAAAGTAAAGCGAACGTTTGTGCAAAAGTGCGGGGCCGGGTCGGGTTTCCGCACTTTATTTTTTTCTAAAATTGCAGCAGATCAAAACAAACAAGGAGCAGCATTTGCAAATGGACATCCGTTATTCAACGAACCCTGAGGACTTTAAGACCTACACCACCGCCAAGATGCGCAAGGAGTTCTTAATCGAGACGCTCTTTACGCCTGACAAGGTGAACTTCACCTACTCGCATGTCGATCGCATGTGCGCCATCGGCTGCATGCCGGTGACGAAGGCCGTGAAACTCGACGAGGGCATAGACGTCTGGCACAACTTCGGCACGGACTTTATCCTGCAGCGCCGCGAAGTCGGCATCTTCAACGTCGGCGGCGCAGGCAGCATCACCGCGGACGGCAAGACCTATGACATGGGCTTTGAGGACTGCCTCTATCTGACGATGGGCACCCGCGACGTCTCATTTGCAAGCAATGACGGCAAGCACCCGGCGAAATTCTATATGGCCTCCGTGCCGGCCCACCGCGCCTTTGAGAACACCTACATCCCGATGAGCAAGGCCAATCACCGCCCCTGCGGCGATCCTAAACTGGCCAACGATCGCACCATCAACCAGTTCATCCACCCCGATGTGCTCAAGACGGCGCAGCTCTCCATGGGGCTTACGCAGTTAAAGCCGGGCTCGGTGTGGAACACCATGCCCTGCCACACCCACGAGCGCCGCATGGAGCTCTATTTCTACTTTGAGATCCCCGATGATCAGTGCGTCTTCCACATGATGGGCCAGCCCCAGGAAACCCGCCACATCATCATGCACAACGAGCAGGCGGTGATCGGCCCCTCCTGGTCCATCCACAGCGGCTGCGGCACCTGCAATTACACCTTCATCTGGGCCATGGCAGGCGAGAACCTCGCTTTCGACGACATGGATGAGATCGCCATTAAAGATCTGCGTTAATTAAGCGCGCCAAAACACTCAGGGCGGCCCAAGGCCGCCCTGTTCTTTTCCTGCTTTAGCTCAGCGGCGCCAGGCGCCCTTAAGCCCGCGGCCTAACTGCCCCTCAAAGAGGCGGGTTTCCGTCTTCTCCAAAGACGAAAGTCCCGGATCGGGGGCGAGGCGCCAGAGGAAATAGAGCAGCGCCCCGTCAAAGGCGACGAGCGCTGCGAAAAAAGGCGTGAGCCTAAAGCCCGGCGTCATGATCCCTACATCCTGGATGCCGGCCATGAAGGCGATGAAGTTTACAAAAAGCACCAGGCTCATGCCGAACTCGCGGCCGCAGCTGGGGATGAGCTCGCAGGCATAGCAGCTTAAAAATGTAGTGAGCGTGAAGCTGGCCGCGCAGATGAAGATCAAAATAAGCGCGCCGATGATCAGGGCGCTGAAGCCGTCAATCTCAAAAAATGTGACCGCGCTTAAGAGCAGCAGCACCGCGAAAGCAAAAGCGGATCCCGTAAACACGGCGCGGGCGCGGCCGATGCGATCCGAGATCAGCATGGAGGCGATCGCCCCGAACAGCCCCACGGTGACGGCGGCTTTGACAAAGCCGTAGCTGTAATCGTAATTGCGCATCACGACCTGGCCTAAGTACTGCAACTGGTAACGGTGCACCAGCTCAAGCGACATATAAGGGATCAGCGAGAAACCGGCGAGGTGCAAAAGCGCCGTGACCGCCACCAAAAACCACAGCACTGAGCGGTAGGGGGAGCTGTGCAAAAACAGCTGCAGCGAGCGCTCACGGCCGCGGGCGCAGTCATTGATGAACGCCAGCTCGCGGGCGGCGGCGGCGCTGTCGCGGCGCAGCGAGATCAGGGCGGTGAGCGCGGCGTCGTAATAACCGGACACGGCAAGCCACCTGGGGCTTTCGGGCAGGCGCAGGCCGCAGATGACGCACAGCGCGAGCCCGATGATGCCGCCGCCTGAGGCCAAAAGCGCGTTGTTCTCAGACAGCGCGCCGCGCAGCGTCACCGTAAGCGCCAGCCCCAGCGCCAAAAACACCGCGGGCAGGGCGCAGCAAAAACCGCGGCTTTGCGGCAGAGCGATCTCCGCAGCGTAGATCAGCGCCGACACCAGATACATGCCAAAGCCGCCGCCTGCGGCAAACTCCGAGAGCAGCAGCGTCGAGAATTCCGGTGCCAGCAGCGCCGAGCAGCTGGCCGCCGCGCCGACGGCGATCCCCGCGACGATGCCGCTCTTGCGGCCGGAGCCGGCGATCACAAAGCCGCCTAAAAAGATCCCCGAGAGCGTGCCCAGCACGAAGACGCTCACGACGCTGTCGATGTCGTAACTGTCGAGCATGTACAGGTACATGAGCTCATTGCGGTTGGCAAACACCGATCCTAAGTCAAAGCCAAACAGCGGGGCGGCAAGCGCCACGGCCAGCACGTACTTCAAAGGTCTTAAGGCTGCGTCTTTACCGCCTTTGCGATCCATGGAACCTCCGCCATATAAGCAACGGCTAAATTATACCGTCACCCCGGAAAAGTTTAGGAGCATGTCCGCAAATCCCGCGCCCTCACGAAAGAGCCCTGGCCCTTTGCCGCCGTAAAAAGCCGCGCACAGTGTAAAATACCGTGGCGGCACCCTGTTTAAGAGATTCTGCACTGCGCTCATAAAAAGCCCTGGCAGTTTTTTTAATTTACTGATCCGCTGCATATTTTTACCGTTGCTTACCCAAGTGCTGTTTTAAATGCCTTTTACCTTTATCCCCCAGTCCATCCCTGACGTCATCCTCATCAAGCCCAAAGTCTT